>DAOPUP010000068.1:0-9366 GCA_035350655.1 Acidovorax sp.
GGATGAAGGTTGTAGGCTTTGCCGGCTTCTCCGGCAGTGGCAAGACCACGCTGGTGGAGCAGTTGATTCCCGAGCTGCGGCTGCGCGGACTGCGCGTGTCGGTGGTCAAGCATGCGCACCACAGTTTCGACATCGACCACCCGGGCAAGGACACCTACCGCCACCGCGAGGCCGGTGCCTTCGAGGTGGTGGCGGCCTCGGACAAGCGGCTCATGCTGGTGCGCGAGTTCGAGCAACCCGCCCAACTCAGCGTGCACCATCTGCTGGCCGAGCTGTACACCGGCGTCGACTGGGTGCTGGTGGAGGGCTTCAAGGACAGCGATCTGCTCAAGGTGGAAGTGTGGCGTGCGCCCGAGGCCGGACAGGTGGCCAAGCCCTTGCGCTACCCCGATGACGACTTTGTCGTCGCCATTGCCACCGATGTCCCCGAACGGCTGCCCGCGCTCACCCTGAGGCCCGTGCTTGACCTCAATGCGCCCGCACAGGTGGCGGACTGGTTGCTGCAGCATGCCGACCGCTTTGAATACCAATGGGACCTGCACGGAGACCTGCTGCCATGCGCCCCCCAATGAAACCGCTCAAGCCGTTCGATGACGCGCTGGCCGAGCTGCTGGCGCAGGCCCTGCCTTTGCCGGGCGCCGACAGGGTCACCACCTTCGATGCCGACGGCCGCGTGCTGGCGCAGGACTGCGTCTCGGCGTTGCAGGTGCCGCCCAACGACAACAGCTCCATGGACGGCTATGCCGTGTGCTGCGCCGACGTGGCGGCGGTGGGTGCCCTGCTGCCGGTGTCGCAGCGCATTGCGGCCGGCAGCGCGGGCGTGCCCCTGCAGCCCGGCACGGCCGCACGCATCTTCACCGGCGCTCCCGTCCCTGCGGGCGCCGACGCGATCCTGATGCAGGAAGACTGCGAAGCGCTCGAAGATGGCCGTGTGCGCCTCAACGCCTTGCCACGGCCGGGCCAGTGGATTCGCCGCGCTGGCGAAGACATCACGCGCGGCGCCGTGGTGCTGCAGGCCGGCACGCGCCTGGGCCCCGCCGAGCTGGGCCTGGCCGCCAGCATCGGCCTGCACCAGCTGCAGGTGTGGCGCCGCCCGCGCGTGGCGCTGTTCTCTACCGGCGATGAACTTGTCATGCCGGGCGAGGTGCCGCCCGAGCAGATGCGCCCCGGTGCCATCTACAACAGCAACCGTTTCTTTTTGCGCGCCATGCTGCTGCGCCTGGGCTGCGAGGTGAGCGATTTCGGCATCGTGCCCGACCGGCGTGACGCCACCATTGACGCGCTGCGCCAGGCGAGCAGCGCGCACGACCTGATCCTGACCAGCGGCGGCGTGAGCGTGGGCGAGGAAGACCACATCAAGCCTGCGGTGGAAACGCTGGGCACGCTGGACCTGTGGCAGATCGCCATGAAGCCCGGCAAGCCCTTTGCCTACGGCCAGATTCCCCACGCCAAGGGCCGCGCCCATTTCATGGGCCTGCCGGGCAACCCGGTGTCGAGTTTCCTCACCTTTGCCCTGCTGGTGCGGCCCTTTGTGCTGCGGTTGCAGGGGGTGCGCGATGTTGCTCCTCAATCCATCGCTGTCCGCGCCGATTTCAATTGGGCCAAGGCCGATAAGCGCCGCGAATTCCTGCGCGTGCGGCACAACGCGGCCGGCGGGCTGGACCTGTTCAACAACCAGAGTTCAGGCGTGCTCACCTCGGCTGCCTGGGGCGATGGCGTGGTCGACAACCCGGCGGGCCAGACGATTGCCACCGGCGACTCCGTGCAGTTCATTGCGTTCTCGGAGCTGCTGTCATGAAGATCACGGTGCGCTATTTCGCCTCCATCCGCGAGGCCATTGGGCAGGGCAGCGAGGCCGTCGAGACCTCTGCCACCACGCTGGGCGCGCTGCGCGACGAACTGATTGCCCGCGGCGGCGCCCATGCCAGCAGCCTGGCGCGTGGCAAGGCCGTGCGCATGGCGCTCAACCAGACCTTGAGCGATGAATCCGCCACCCTGGCCGATGGGGCCGAGGTGGCGTTTTTTCCCCCAGTGACCGGCGGATAAAAAGGCGTGGGCTGATCCGCCGCCATGGTGGGGCGGGCTGCAGACAGGTGCGCAACGTTGTCACGTGATCGTCATGTGAAATGACCACACTCGATAGTAGGTTTTCGCGTTGTTGTGAAACCCATTTCTGTTGAGGAACCCCGATCGTGCGTTTCATGCCCTTGTCTCTCTGTTCGCTTACCCTTGCTGCGGTCCTGTCCGCCTGCGGAGGCAGCGATGGCCCGGAAAAATCCATCGTGGCCGTGATCGGCGATGTGCCTTACGGCACCACTCCCACCGACACCACGCAGCTGGTGGGCGGCCCCAAGTTTGTCAGCGCCATCAACGCCGACGCCGATATTTCCACCGTGATGCACGTGGGCGATATCCACTCTGGCAAGAGCTATTGCACACAGGCCTACAACCAGACCGTGTTCGACCAGTGGAAGGCCTTCCGCATGCCGCTGGTGTATGCGATTGGCGACAACGAATGGGCTGATTGCCACAAGAAGGCTGAGGGCGGTGGTGTCTACAACGCGGCCACGGGCGCGATCGACTATGTGGTCGATGCCAACGGCACGCCGGTGAACTATGCCAAGGGCGATCCGCTGGCCAACCTGGCACTGGTGCGTTCGATGTTCTTTGCCACGCCGGGCAGCACCCTGGGCAAGGCCATGGCGGTGCACACGCAAGCCAAGGAATTTGACCCTGCCTTCCCCAAGGACCGTGACTACGTCGAAAACGTCTGGTGGATGCAGTCGGGCGTGCTCTTCGTCACGCTGAACATTCCCGGCGGGTCCAATGACAACGCTGATCCCTGGTATGGCGCGCCGACAGCGACAGCTGCGCAGAAACAGGAAATCGCGGACCGCTCTGCAGCCAACCTGCGCTGGCTGGACAAGGCCTTCCGCGAGGCTGGCAACGCCGGTGCACAGGGTGTCGTGATCCAGATCCAGGCCGACCTGTGGTACCTGGACGGCAATGTGCCCAGCCATGTCGTGGGCTACAAGCCCTATGTAGACCGCATCGCCGCCAACACCAAGTCGTTTGGCAAGCCGGTGCTGCTGCTCAATGGCGACTCGCACGCCTACCGCTCGGACAACCCATTGGTGGCCAACTCGGCTTGCGCGGCAGAGCCCTCAACTGGCGGCGCAGCCGTGGCCTGCAAGGACGATGTCTCGGGCGTGCAGCCCTACAACTACAACGTCGCCAACTTCCGCCGCGTCATCGTGCATGGCAGCACCGCACCGCTGGAATACCTGAAGCTCACCATCGACCCCCAGGCCCATGCGGCCAATGGTGTCGACGCCTTTGGTCCTTTCAGCTGGAAGCGCGTGCAGCCTGCGCTGTAAGCGACCGGATCGGTCGCGCTCGTTCACCAGGCGGACTGGCTTTGAGCTGGTCCGCTTTGTGGTTGGTGCGGCCCCCACAGCGCCATATGCCGCTGCCATGTGGATTCCCGCGCAATCCCGACCTTCAACAGCCTGGCCGCCAATTTTTCTTCGCGCGACGTCTGGCGCGTCAGCGGCACCTGGCGGTGCGGCATGGTCGGCATCAACTCGGGAGTGATTTCCACGGTTCCACGGCGGTGGCACCATTCGGTGGCGTCAAGCAGTCGGGCATGGGCCGCGATGGCTCGATGCATGGCATCGAGGAATATGTGAACACCAAATACCTGTGCATGGGCGGTGCCTGAATCCCGGCAGCGGGCGATCGGGCCGCGCCGCGCCAGACGCTCGCGGTGCATCCCTGTTGCACCGCCTCATGGGGCGGGGTGATCGGGTGCTGCCTGCGCTGCCAGCAGTTCGGGGCATGGCCACGCCAGCAGTTCGGCCAGCCGGGTGACGATCCATGTCGCTTCGGCCACCGACACGCCGGATTCGGCCGTGCACAGCCCCGCGTGGATGCGCCGCAGGATCTCGGCCTCGGATGGCGCCTGCACGTGGTACAGCGTCTGTGCGTGTTCCACCAGGTGGCCTGCCAGGTCTTCGCACAGCTCGTAGCGGTCGCGCACCCCGTCGGCCTTGTCGGTGAGCCGCCCCCGGGCGTCGGTGTACACCGCCATGAAGGAGGGCGGAACGTGGATCTGGTTGTCGTCGTCCATGGGCGCGGCTCAGTCGGGGGTGAACAACCGCTCGAATTTGGTCTGGTCGGATGCCAGCTCAAAGGTCACCACCTGGCCCATTTTCATGTCCGACAGGCGGCACGCCCCGAACAGCGTGGTTTTGCCCGCCAGCTCCATCACATCGAGGTCAACAATGGCATAGGGGTGGGGCACGAAGACCTGGTGCGCAAACACATCGCGGTGGGCGTTGCGCGGGGATGGGTAGAGCTTGTAGAGATCGGTCTGAATCGTTGGTGTGGCCATGGGCTTGAAGTGCAGGGGGCTGAAGTGCGGGTACAGTGCGGGCGAATCGTACAGACAAACCTTTTGACCGATTTATGACACGCAACAAAAGTGAATGGCCCGCCAAGGTGCTGGCGCTGGTGCGCGGCGGCAATCTGCCCGCCGCCATCGCGCAGATCAAGGTGGCCCCAACCGTCGGTGATGTCACCCGGCTGCAGACCTTGTTGGCCCAATTGCCGCCATCGCCCGCACTGGCGCAGCTGAACAAGGTGGTCGAGGAAGAGCGCGCGCTGCTGGCCGCACCCCGGCTGCACCGCTCGCCCTGATTTCCCATCCTCTTTTTGCTGCCATCCGCCCTGAAGGGTGCTTTTGCCATGACCTTGCCCTGCGTTTCCATCCAGACCGAGGACTTTGACCTGTCCTTTGAGATCGCCGCCCTGCGCCGCGAGAACAAGGGCGTGGGGGCCGTGTGCAGTTTCATCGGCACGGTGCGTGACCGCAACGAGGGCGACGAGGTGTCGTCCATGGAGCTGGAGCATTACCCCGGCATGACCGAAAAATCCATCGAGGCCATGGTGGCCGAGGCTTTCCGGCGCTTCGACATCCTGGGCGCCCGGGTGATCCACCGCGTGGGGCTGCTGCAGCCGCTCGACCAGATCGTCTTGGTGGCCGTGACCAGCGCGCACCGGCGCCAGAGCTTTCAGGCCTGCGAGTTTTTGATGGATTACCTCAAGACCCAGGCCCCGTTCTGGAAAAAAGAGCAGACCGCGCAAGGCGCCCGCTGGGTGGATGCGCGCGTGAGCGACGATGCAGCACTGGCGCGCTGGGGCATCGTGGCGGCCAACGGCTGCGCTGCCCCAGGCGGTGCGGCAGGCCGGGTGTAGTTGACCCGCCTCTGGCCTGGCGTTGAGGTCAGGATTCGGCGGTGAAGCCGATCTTCTTGACCAGGGGGCCCCATCGCTCCGATTCCGTTTTCTGTGATTCGGCCATGGCTTCGGGGGTGGAGCCGACAGCGGTCAGCCCCATGACGGCCAGTGCATCCACCACGGCCTTGTCGCGCACGGCCGCCAGCACGGCGGCGTTGGCGGCCTTGACGACTGCCGCGGGCGTGTGCGCCGGCGCGTAAAAGCCAAACCACTCTTCCGAGTACAGCTTGTCCAGGCCCTGTTCCGTGAACGTCGGGACATCGGGTGCAAAGGGCGAGCGGGTGCGCCCCGATGTGGCCAGCATGCGCACGCGTCCGGCTTGCAGGTGTGGCAACAGATCGCCGGTGGTGGTGAACATGACAGGAATCTGGCCCGCAACCAGGTCAGCGATGCCAGGGGCCGCGCCCCGATAGGGCACTTGCACCAGTGGCAGTCCGCTTTCCATGCCGAGCAGTGCGCCCAGAAAGTGCGAAGTGGACCCTGGTGCCGGGGATCCGTAGCCGGAACGATGCGGGTTGGCTCGGACCCAGTCCAGGTATTGCGCAACGGTTTTCACGCTGGCGGGAACCATCGGCCCCACCGCCATGGCCTGGGTGGTCGAGGCTGCGATGGACACGGGTACGAAGTCTTTCAAGGGGTCGTAAGGCAGCTTGTTGTAGACGAAGGGATAAATCACCATGCAGGAGTAGGGCGTGCACAGCAATGCCGTGCCATCCGGCGCGGCGTTTTTCACGAAGCTGCAGGCGATCTGACCACCGGCGCCAGAGCGGTTGTCCACGATGGCGGTGCTGGCGAAGCCGGTGGTGCCGAGCTTGTCAGCGATGCGCCGCGCCACCACATCGGTGGTGCCGCCAGGGGCAAATCCCACCACCACACTGGTGCGGTTGAGTTTTTGGCTCCATGCAGACAGCGGAGTCAGCGCACTGGTCAGCGCGGTGGCGGCAACGGAGGTGATGAAATGGCGGCGGGTCATGAAAAACTCCTGGTGGATGGGGAAAGGGAGATCAAAAAGTCTTCATCCCACGCGGACCGCTGCTCTGCGCATCGGACGCCAGGTGTGGATGAATTCAAAGCAGTCGTCCGGTGTGGCCGCATGGGTATGCCTCAGGTCGCGCAATACCCGCCGTCGACCGGCAGCAGCACGCCGGTGATGCAGGCTGCCATGCCGGAGGCCAGGAACTGCACCGCGTCGGCGACGTCGTCGACCTTGGTGGAGCGGTTCAGGGGCACGCGGCGCAGGAAGGCCGCCAGTGCCTGGGGGTCCTGGTGGGTGTCCAGTGTCATGTCGGTCTCGGTCAGGCCGGGAGCGACCGCATTCACGCGCACGCCCGCCTCGCCGAACTCCAGCGCCAGGGCTTGCGTGAGCTGTTTGACGCCGCCTTTGGAGGCTGTGTACGCCGCTGAATTGCGCACGGCCACCAGCGCGTGGATGGATGCCACGTTCACGATGCAGCCCTGGGTCTGGCGCAGCTGAGGCGCGAATGCGCGCGCTGCAAAAAAGCAGCCATCGAGGTTCACACTGAGGGTGCGGCGCCACTGGGCAATGGCATCTGCATCGTCAATGCATCCTCGCAGCAAGATGCCCGCATTGCTCACCAGGATGTCACAGGGGCCCATGCGGTGGGCCAATTGCTCTGCGGCGTGTTGCAGGGCTTCGGGCTGGGAGACATCCACCGTTTCGGTGCAAAGCACGGGCGAGTGAGCGCCGCGACCCTGGGGATACTGGGCCTGCAACGCCTCCAGGGCCGCAGCATCGGTATCCAGCACGGCGACCCGGGCACCCAGCCGGGCAAAGCGTTCGGCCACTGCGCGGCCTATGCCGCGTGCGGCGCCGGTCACCACGATCCGCTTGTCGCGAAACTGCAGCGGATCGAGGTGGGGGGCTATGGGGTGGATGGATTGCTGCATGGCGTTGCGGCCCCGCGTTCACGCCCGCAAAAAGGCCAGAGTACGGGTTTGTGCCAGCTCGGCTGCGGCGGCGTTGTAGTGCTCGCCGTGGGGGCGGGCAAACGCGTGGTCGCATCCCTCGTAGACATGGGCCTGGAGCGCGGGGCGCTTCGCGACTTCGGCCAGGATGATTTCACGGGCGGGTGGTGGCACGAAGCCGTCATTGCCCGCGATGTGCAGCAGGCAGGGTGCAGAGGCAGCCGGTGATGCGGGGAGCAACTGCTCAAGTCCGACGCCGTAGTAGCTGACCGTGGCAGCCACGGGCGTCTCCAGTGCCATGCGCACCGCGAGGCGACCTCCCAGGCAGTAGCCCAGAGCGATGACACGGGCACCCGCTTCGCGGTCGGCGAACCACTGGCGTGCGGCCTCCAGGTCGCGAATGGCGAGGTCTTGGTCCATGCCCATCATGAGCTGGATGCCCGCCTGGAACTGCTCAGGCTGGGTGGGATCCAGGTCAACGCCGGGCCGCTGGCGGGCGAACAGGTCGGGGCACAGCACCTCAAAGCCCAGCGCAGCCCAATGCTGTGCGGCTTCGCGCATGGCCGCATTGATGCCGAAAATTTCCTGAATCAGTACCAGGGGTTGTCCCGTTCCGGTGGCGCTGGGCACATGCAGTGCGGGCAGGCTGAAGCCGTCGGGTGTGTTGAGCGTGATGGTGGGCATATTCATTTCCTTTGGATCAAAAGTGGGTGGATCAGGGGTGGGCAGTCAGGGCATGGACCTAGCTGCTGCGTGTGCTGGAGAGCTCGATGGAAATCACGGCGGGGTCGTGCAAGGAGCGTACGTATTCGATCAAGGTGCCATCGTGCGCGTGCAGCCAGGCACAGACTTCCAATGCGGGCATGCCTTCCTCAAGGCCCAAGGCCTTGGCCGCCTGCAGCGGCAGCATGCAGGCGCGAATGCGGTGGCGAATGCGGTGCACGGTCAAACCGTAGACCTGTTCGATCAGGGAGTACACGGCATCCACTTCGCCGTTCAGGAACGGGCCGATGCCAGCGTATCGGTTGTCAATAAACACCGTGGTCCAGGTGGACAGGGCCGTCTGGCCCTGCATGTGGCGTACGCCCTCGACGCGCATCCAGTAACCGGTGCTGCAGGGGAGGTCCTGCAGTTCGGGCCATGCGGCATGGGGTTCGGTGGTGACATGGTCAATGCGCATGGCGGTCTGGCCCGCCAGCCGCAGGATGGTGTCGAGCCCGTCCATGTGTTGGACGTAGGTGGACGCTGGCGCCAATGCGATCACGCGGGTCCCTACCCGCCGGGCCCGGCTGATGACCCCGCCCTTTTCCAGAATCTGCAGCGCCTGGCGCAGCGTGACGCGGCTGACGCCCATTTGGCGTGCCAGATCGACCTCTTTGGGCAGCAGGCTGTCGACCGGAAATTCCCCCGCCTGTATGCGTTGGCGCAGGGCGTCACTGACCCTGCGATACAGCGGATCTTCCCCAGGCGATGGCGTGGAAGTGGTTCTCATAGGTAATGTCCTATATGTTAGGTTCTAACCTTTTTGCGGGCAATAGGGTGGATGGCCGATTCCCAAAATATGGGAGCGGCAGGTCGTGGGTGGGGTGGCTCGATCTTTGAGCGCCTGGTGCCATGCGGGGTCTGTTGCTGCCCTGTCATCGCGCAGGGTTCGGCGGGCGTCGCAGGTGGTCTGCGGCGCGCGCCCACTTGCCGCTGGAGACGGTCGAGTGGTGCATGGGCTCCCCAGGTCTTTCTCCTCAGGCCCGTGGCAGGGGCGTCGACGTGCGTTGGGCAGGAATTTGTGCTGCGTGCACTGTTTTGCTTGAATATGGTTGCCTTGCTCCCCATCTGCACACCATTCGGAGGACATTCACCCATGCGTCTCGACAAATTCACCACCAAGTTCCAGGAAGCCCTGAGCGATGCCCAGAGCGTTGCGCTGGGCAATGACCATGCCTACATCGAGCCCGTGCACCTGCTCGTGGCCATGCTCCAGCAGGACGATGGACCCAAGGCGCTGCTGCAGCGCGCGGGCGCCAATGTGCCCGGCCTGCTGGCTGCGGCCGAAGCCGCCGTCAAGCGCCTGCCCCAGGTGCAGGGCCAGGACCAGGTGCAGGGTGGGCCCGAGCTGGGGCGCGTGCTGCAGGCCACCGAGAAAGA
>DAOPUP010000069.1:0-9351 GCA_035350655.1 Acidovorax sp.
TGCGCGAGCTGGCCGACCGCATCATCGTGCTGACCAACGGCACGCTGGTGGCCGACGGGCTGCCCGCCGAGGTGATTGCCTCGCCCGTGGTGCAAGAAGCCTACTTGGGCGTCTCCAAGGACGCACAGAAGGAGGCCGCATGAGCACCCCCGGCAACACCACCAACCTGCTCGAACTCCGGGGCGTGCACACCCACATCGGGGCCTACCACATCCTGCATGGCGTGGACTTGGCCATTCCCAAGGGCGAGCTGACCATGCTGCTCGGGCGCAACGGCGCGGGCAAGACCACCACGCTGCGCACCATCATGGGCCTGTGGCAGGCGTCGCAGGGGCAGATCACGTTGGCCGGGCAGGACATCACGCGCCTGCACACGCCGCAGATCGCGCACCTGAACATCGCCTACGTGCCCGAGAACATGGGCATCTTCGCCGACCTCACGGTCAAGGAAAACATGCTGCTGGCCGCACGCCGGGCCCGCAATGCCGCGCAGATGGATTCGGCGCGGCTGCAGTGGATCTTCCAGCTCTTCCCGGCGGTGGAGAAGTTCTGGAACCACCCTGCGGGCAAGCTCTCGGGCGGGCAAAAGCAGATGCTGGCCGTGAGCCGCGCCATCATCGAGCCGCGCGAGCTGCTCATCGTCGATGAGCCCAGCAAGGGTCTGGCGCCCGCCATCATCAACAACATGATCGATGCGTTCGACCAGCTCAAAAAGAGCGGTGTCACGCTGCTGCTGGTCGAGCAAAACATCCACTTCGCCAAGCGCCTGGGCGACTCGGTCGCCGTTATGGACAACGGCCGCGTGGTGCACGCCGGCCGCATGGCCGACCTGGCTGCTGACGAGGCGCTGCAGCAGTCGCTGTTGGGGCTGGCGCTATGAATAGCCGGTTACCTTCACAGTGGTTTCGGCCTCAAGCACTTATAGATAAATCACGAGAAGCTATGAATTTGATAGCGAAAAAGCCAGCAAACCTATTCACCACCAGGGAGCTCGCATGAACCTGCGCGATGTCGACTGGAAGCCGCTGGCCCTGGTGCCACTGCTGGCGGTGCTGGTGCTGCCGCTGATCGGCTCGCCCAGCACCTGGCTCACGCTCACCGTGGCGGGCCTGGCCATGGGCATGATCATTTTCATCATCGCCTCGGGGCTCACGCTGGTGTTCGGCCTCATGGACGTGCTCAACTTTGGCCATGGCCTGTTCATTGCGCTGGGCGCCTTCGTGGCCACCAGCGTGCTGGGCGCCATGGGCGACTACACGCAAAGCGGCGCAATGTGGCGCAACCTGCTCGCCGTGCTGTCCGCGATGGCAGTGGCCATGGCGGTGGCCGGGGCTGTGGGCCTGGCGTTCGAGCGTTTCATCGTGCGCCCGGTGTACGGCCAGCACTTGAAGCAGATCCTGATCACCATGGGTGGCATGATCATTGGCGAGGAGCTGATCAAGGTGGTGTGGGGCCCGCAGCAGATCGCCCTGCCCATGCCCGAGGGCATGCGCGGTTCGCTGCTGCTGGGCGATGCCGCCATCGAGAAATACCGCCTGATTGCCGTGGCGGTGGGCCTGGTAGTGTTTGCCCTGCTGGCCTGGACCCTGGCGCGCACCAAGGTCGGCCTGCTGATCCGCGCGGGCGTGCAAGACCGCGAGATGGTCGAGTCGCTGGGCTACCGCATCCGCCGCCTGTTTGTGGGCGTGTTCGTGGTGGGCAGCGCGCTCGCCGGCCTGGGCGGCGTGATGTGGGGCCTGTACCAGCAAAGCGTGGTGCCGCAGATGGGCGCGCAGGTCAACGTGCTGATCTTCATCGTGATCATCATCGGCGGCCTGGGCAGCACGGGCGGGGCGCTGATTGGCGCGCTGCTGGTGGGGCTGATGGCCAACTACACCGGTTTTCTGGCACCCAAGGTGGCGCTGTTCTCCAACATCGCGCTCATGGTGGCGGTGCTGCTGTGGCGGCCCCAGGGGGTGTACCCCGTGACGAACCGCTGAAGGAACGCCGCACATGCTCAATCGACTTCTTTCCAACGACTACCCGCGCAGCAAGGTGCTGGCGGTGATCCTCGTGGCCATCTTTATCGGCTTGGCGCTCGCGCCTTTTCTGTTTCCCGGTGTCAAGGCGCTGTCGGTGGCCGCCAAGGTGCTGATTTTTGTGGTGCTGGTGGCCAGTTTCGACCTGCTGCTGGGTTACACCGGCATCGTGAGTTTTGCGCACACCATGTTCTTTGGCATCGGTGCCTACGGCATCGCCGTGGCCACCACGCGCATGGGGCCCACCTGGTCGGCGCTGGCCGTGGGGCTGGGCGGTGCGCTGTCGTTGTCGCTGCTACTGTCGCTGGCGGTGGGGTTGTTCTCGCTCAGGGTGCGGGCGATCTTCTTTGCCATGATCACGCTGGCCGTGGCGGCGGCATTCCAGACGCTGGCCTCGCAGCTGTCGGACATCACCGGCGGCGAAGACGGCCTGTCGTTCAAGGTGCCCGAGATCCTGTCGCCCAGCTTTGAGCCGTTTGACGAGCCCTTCCTGGGCGTCACGCTCGACGGGCGGCTGCTGTGCTACTACCTGTTGTTCGTGCTGGCCGTGGTGCTGGTGCTGGCGCTCTTGCGCATCGTGAACTCGCCGTTTGGTCGCGTGCTGCAGGCCATCCGCGAGAACGAGTTCCGGGCCGAAGCCATCGGCTACCGCGTGGTGGTGTACCGCACCACATCGAGTGTGCTCTCGGCGTTGTTCGCCACCATGGCGGGGGCGATGCTTGCGCTCTGGCTGCGCTACAACGGGCCGGACACCTCGCTGAGCTTTGAAATCATGATGGACTGCCTGCTGATCGTGGTGATCGGTGGCATGGGAACAATCTACGGCTCGGCCATCGGCGCCGTGCTGTTCGTGGTGGCGCAAAGCTACCTGCAGGATCTGCTGCGTGTGGGCAGCGAGGCTGCAGCCAGCCTGCCCTGGCTCTCGGCCTTGCTGTCGCCCGACCGCTGGCTGCTGTGGCTGGGCGTGCTGTTTGTGCTTTCGGTTTATTACTTCCCCACCGGCGTGGTGGGGCGCTTGAGATCCCCGCGTGCGTCACGCTGAGCACGTGTTTTGTGCCGGTAGAAAAAAGAGGAGACAACATGAAGGCGAATCTGCAGACCAAGCGTGCCGCGAAAGTGGCCATGACCGCGTTGACAGGGGCCGTGCTGGCGGCATGCGGTGGCTCGTCCGATCCGACGAACGACCTTCCCGCAGGCATCACGCCGGTGAGCGCCACGGTCTATCCCGCCACCACCGTGGGCAAAGGCGACAGTGCGGCCACGCAGGACTTGCTGACGGGCGGCATCGGCAAGACCGGCCTGGGCGGCGCCACCCCCGCCTATGCCGATCCGGCCAAACCCACGGCGGCGGAGTTGCGCCGCAACGCCCTGTATTCGAACTATCGCGGCATTCTGGATTACTCGGCCAATGGCGGCTACGGCAGCCTGTATGGCCCCAATGTCACTGCCGACGGCGCAGTCACGACCAGCGAGGGCCTGATTCCGGGCCGTGAATATGTGGCGGTGCTCGACGATGGCTCGGGCCGCAAGCGGACGGTGATCGCCGTGCAGGTGCCCGACAGCTTCAATACGGCCAACCCCTGCGTGGTGCTGGGCGCCTCGTCGGGTTCGCGCGGGGTGTATGGCGCCATCGGCACGGCCGGCGAGTGGGGCCTCAAGAAGGGCTGTGCCGTCGCGCTGACCGACGCCGGCAAGGGCGTGGGCCTGTACGACATGATGGACGACACCGTTCACAAGATCGATGGCACGCGGGCCACCCGCCAGGCGGCCGGCACCCTCAACTTCTTTGCCGCGAACATCACCGATGCGGCCCGGGCCGCTTACAACGCCCTGTTTCCGAACCGCATGGCCATCAAGCAGGTGCACTCGCAGCAAAATCCAGAAAAGGACTGGGGCAATGACACGCTGGCGGCCGGCCGCTATGCGTTGTTTGTGCTCAATGAACGCTATGGCACGGCGGCCAATCCGGTGCCGTTCTCGGCGGGCAATACCATCGTGATTGCCGGCTCGGCATCCAATGGCGGCGCTGCTTCGCTGGGTGCGGCCGAGAAAGACAGCGCGGGTCTGGTCGACGGCGTGGTGGCCTCCGAGCCCGTGACCGAAATGCCTACCACCAGTGGCTATGGCATTCAGGTGGGCGGCACCGCGGTCACCGGCTACGGCAAGACGCTGGCTGACTACACGACCTACGGCAACATCTACCAGCCCTGCGCGGCGCTGGCGGCAGGGGCTGCCATGGCCGAAACCTCCATCTTCAACTACATCGCCCTGACTGGCATGACGGCGCGGGCCACGGCACGCTGCGATGGCCTGGCGGCCAAGGGGCTGGTCAGTGGCGCCGACACGGCGGCCCGCGCGCTCGATGCACTGAACAAGCTGCGCGCCTATGGCTGGACCGCCGACAGCGACCAGATGCACAACGCCCACTATGCGCTGGGCAACGGGCCCATCCTGTCGGCCATGTACCCGGTGAGCTATGGGCGTTTCCCGGTCGAGGCCAATGTTTGCAACACCAGCTTTGCGGCGGTGAATGCCAGTGGCGACCCGGTCGCCGTGGCGCCTGCAGCGCTGGCGCAGAGCTTTGCCACGGCCAATGGCACGGCCAATGGCACGCCGGCCACGGTGGTCTACAACGACTCGGTGGGCGGCGCCAAGGCCTGGCAGTTTGCCAAGTCGCCCTCGACCGGTGTGGCTGACTTCGGCCTCGACAACGCCCTGTGCCAGCGTGCGCTGGTGACAGGCACCGACCCGGTCAGCGGCACGGCGCTGACGGCCGCGAGCATGCCTACCAAGGTGCAAAGCGATGCTGTGCGTGCGGGTATTGCCGAGGTGGTGCTCAATGGCAACCTGCGCGGCAAGCCCACCATCATCGTCAGTGGTCGCAGCGATGCGCTGGTGCCGGTGAACAACAACGCGCGCGCATACACCGCCTACAACAAAGTCGTGGAAGGCGCTGCCAGCAAGCTGCGCTACATCGAGGTGACGAACGGCCAGCATTTCGACACCTTCCTGCCGTTCAGCGGGTTTGACACGCGCTTTGTGCCGCTGCACCCGTACTTCAACCAGGCCATGGACGCGATGTATGCGCACCTGAAGTCGGGTACCGCGTTGCCTGCCAGCCAGGTGGTGCGTACCACGCCGCGCGGTGGAGTGCCCGGTGCAGCGCCGGCCATCACGGCCGCCCATGTGCCAGCGTTTGTGGCGGCGCCTGCCCTGGCCAACCAGATCGGCTTTGCCGGCATTTCGCTGATCGTTCCCAACTGAGCGCCGGATGGGGCGCCCGGCAGGGCGCCCCTTGCCCTGCGCCATGCCCTGCAGCCTGAGCGGGTAGAAGCCCTTGGCACCGTTCAGCCGCTGCGACCAGCCCGTGCAACGGCCCACGCTTGATCGGGCCCGCGCATTCCGCGACCTGTCCCGCACCAGAGTAGCTCGCCATGAACATTCGATGGATATCCCTTGCTGCCTGCTGGCTGGCCGCCATGGCCTTGTATGCCGGTGTGGGCCTCTTCGCACCGGCGCGGGCCCAGGAGATCGTGATTGGCCAGGTGGCGCCGCTGTCGGGCGTGCTGGCCAGCACCGGCGCGCAGATGGTGCTGGGCGGCAAGATCTATTTCGACTGGGTCAACGCCCAGGGCGGCGTGCATGGTGCCACCATTCGACAGGCGGTGGTGGACGATGGCTACCAGGTGACCGACACCGTGCGCCTGACGCGTGAGTTGCTGGCCCGCCCGGAGGTGGTGGCGCTGTATGGCTTTGCCGGCACGGCCAACATCACGCAGCTGCTGGCCGATGGCGTGCTGGCGCAGGGGGGGGCGGCGCTGGTGGCACCCTATACCGGTGGTGAATCGCTGCGCAAGCCGTTCAACCCCTGGATCTTTCATGTGCGGGCGGGCTATGGCGACGAGACCGAGCACATGGTGCAGCAGCTCACCACCCTGGGTATGACCCGCGTGGCTGTCATGTACCAGGACGACGGCTTTGGCAAGGCGGGCCTGGCCGGCGTGGAGGCGGCCTTGGCCAGGCGCCAGCTCCAGCTGGTGGCCGCTGCCGGCTATGAGCGCAACACCGACCGGGTGGACGATGCCGTGAAAACGATCAAGGCATCGGATGCGCAGGCCGTGATCCTGGTGGCCATCAACAAGCCTGCCGCAGCGTTCATCCGGCGCTACCGCGAGCAAGGCGGCGGCGCGCAGCTGTACAACATCTCGGTGGTCGATCCGGCCGAACTCGTCAAACTCGCGGGCCTGAAAAATGCGCACGGCCTGGGCATCAGCCAGGTGGTGCCTTATCCCTACCGGCCTTCGCTGCCGGTGGTGCGCGAATACCAGCAGCTGCTCAAGCAATACGCGCCGCAGGCAGAAATCAACTACACCAGCTTCGAGCAGTTTCTCGGGGCCAAGGTGCTGGTCGAAGCGCTGCGCCGTGCAGGGCCGGCGCCCACGCGCGCCAAGGTGATAAAGGCGCTGGAGTCGCTGCAAAGCCATGACCTGGGCGGCATCACGCTGAGCTATTCGCCCACCAACCGGGTGGGTTCGCGCACGGTCGAGGTCACGGTGATCGGCGCCAATGGCCGCCTCCTGAAGTAGGCGCGCGCCCACCCCTGTTTTGTTCCACAAGGCTGACTACCATGCTTCCTTCCTCGCGCTACATCCGCTGCGCCGACTATGAAATCCACGTGACCGAATGGGGGGCGCCAGACGCCCCCGTGGTGATCGCATGGCATGGCCTGGCGCGCACCGGGCGGGACATGGACGAACTGGCGCGGCACCTGGCGCCGCGCTACCGCGTGATTTGCCCGGACACCCTGGGCCGGGGGCTGAGCCAGTGGGGTCGCCACCCGCAGCAGGAATACTGCCTGTCGTTTTATGCGCGCCTTGCCGCCGACCTTTTCGAGCAGCTGGGCATCGCCCAGGCGCAATGGATCGGAACCTCCATGGGGGGCGCCATCGGCACGGTGTGCGCATCGGGCCTGTTCGTGCCGCAACTCAAGGGCCGCATCATCCGCCTGCTGCTCAATGACAACGCCCCCCGTCTGGCCGATGCAGCGCTGCAGCGCATCAAGGCCTATGCGGGTCAGCCGCCCGCGTTCGACACGGTACTGCAGCTGGAGGCCTTTTTTCGCCAGGTGTACCAGCCCTATGGCTGGCTCAGCGACGCCCAGTGGCGGCATCTGACCGAAACCTCCACCCGCCGCCTGCCCGATGGCCGGGTGACGCCGCACTACGACCCGGCCATGGTGCAGCAGTTCACCCAGCATGCCAATGACTACCTGATCTGGGACCACTACGACGCGCTCGATATCCCGGTGCTGTGCCTGCGCGGCGCGCAATCCGATCTGGTGCTGCCCGAAACCACCGCCGAGATGCTCACCCGCGGCCCGGGCGCGCTGGGCCTGGCGCAGGTCATCGAGGTGCCCGGGTGCGGCCATGCGCCTGCGCTCAATGTGCCGGAGCACTATGCACTGGTCGATGGCTTTTTGGCAGGCGCCTGAGAACGGGCGTTGCCTGGTCCTGCGGCCCTGCTGCCGGTGCTGAGGCGAGGTTCCGTCTGGGCACGCTCTTGGCCTGGCCCTGGCATGCCATCCCTTGAAACTGCGCGGCCATGCAGAGCACGCAGCTGCAAGGTGGTTTACCATTCGGTTTTATTTGTGACCGATTGGTAATTTATGCCTGCATTCTTTTTGGGGTTGCGCGGGGCCGCGCTGCTGCTCACTGCGGCTCTGGTGCTGGCCGTCAGCGGTTGCAGCTCACTCAGCCCGCCTGCGGGCATCACCGCTGTCAGCCCGTTTGACCTGGCCCGCTACGAGGGGCGCTGGTACGAGGTGGCACGGCTGGACCATGGGTTCGAGCGCGGCATGACGGATGTGCGTGCCACCTACCAGCGCCAGGCCGATGGCAGCGTGCGCGTGCTCAATCGGGGCTTTGATACGGGCAAGGGCGCATGGAAGCAGGCCGAGGGCAGGGCGCTGTTCACCGGCGATGCGCAAACTGCCTCGCTCAAGGTATCGTTCTTCGGGCCGTTTTACGGCGGTTACCACGTCGCCGCGCTGGATGCAGGTTACCAATGGGCCCTGGTCCTGGGGCCGGACCGCAGCTATTTCTGGATCTTGTCGCGCAGCAAGCAACTGGCGCCCGCGCTGCGCGAACAGCTCGTCGCCCGCGCCAGCGCCTTGGGGGTCGACACCCAGGCGCTGATCTGGGTGACCCACGAACGCACCGATCCGCAGCCATGAACCCCTGTCCCCGCAGGCACATGACTGAGGCCAGCGCAGGCCTGTCCGGTGTGCAGGCACTGGTGCCCCTCATTGCGTGCGGGCCATCCTGCGCCTAGCCATCCGCCATGGCCTACACCGTCGTCTGGTTCAAGCGCGATTTGCGTGTGCACGACCATGCCCCTTTGGCGCATGCGGCACGGCAAGGGCCTGTGTTGTGCCTTTACGTGATCGAGCCCAGCCTGTGGGCCCAGCCGGACGCGGCGCTGCAACACTACCGGTTCATGCAGGAAAGCCTGGCCGACCTGGCGCAGGACCTGCGTCGCTGCGGCGCAGTGCTGCAGGTGACCGTGGGCGAGGTGCCCGAGGTGCTGGCCCGCCTGCACGCGCTGGCGCCGTTCCACACCCTGGTCGCGCACGAAGAAACCGGCAACGGCCACACCTACGCGCGCGACCAGGCCGTGGCCCGCTGGTGCCACGGCGCGGGCGTGGCCTGGCAGGAATGGGCGCAGCACGGCGTGGTGCGCCGCCTGCCCACGCGCGACCTGTGGCACCGGCGCTGGCAGATGTTCATGCACGCACCCCAGGTGCCAGCCCCCGCGCCGGGCAGCTTGGCGGGGCGGGCCTTGCCCTGGCCTGCCGAACCCTGGCCCGATGGCGCCTCGCTGGGCCTGACCGAACCAGACCCGCCGCAACGCCAGCGCGGCGGGCGTCAGCGCGGTTGGCAGGTGCTGCAAGAGTTTTTGCACGACCGCAGCCGAGGCTACCGGGGCGGCATCTCCTCGCCGCTCACGGCGCCTACGGCCTGCTCGCGCCTGTCGCCCTACCTGGCCCTGGGCTGCCTGGGCCTGCGCGAGGTGGTGCAGGCCACCGCGCGGCGCCAGCAACAGCTGCAGGGCAGCCCAGAGCCCGGAGCGGGCTGGCAGAGGCAGGGCCTCACGGCCTTCATGAGCCGCTTGCACTGGCATTGCCATTTCATCCAGAAGCTCGAATCCGAACCTGCGCTGGAGTTTGACAACCTGCACCGGGGCTACGACGGCCTGCGCGAAAGCGAATGGAACGACGCGCACTTTGCCGCCCTGGTGGCCGGGCGCACCGGCTGGCCCATGGTCGATGCCTGCG
>DAOPUP010000070.1:0-9321 GCA_035350655.1 Acidovorax sp.
CAGGACTTTTTTCATGGCATTCAAGGACGGTTGATGGCCTCAAACGGCCGGATGGGGTTGAAGCGCACCCAGGCGCTCACGGGGATCTGGCCCGCACGATCGAGGTGGTGCGGCGCGACGCAGGCGATGACCGGGTAGCCGCCGGTGAGCGGATGGTCGGCCAGAAACAGCACCGGCTGGCCGCTGGCGGGCACCTGGATGGCGCCGGTGACCGTGCCCTCGCTGGGCAGCTCCTGCGTGATGGTGCGCGTGAGCGGCTCATCGCCCGCCAGGCGCAGGCCCACGCGGTTGGACTGGGGCGTGACGCGCCAGCGCTGGCCGGCCAGCAGCGCAAGCGCCTCAGGCGTGAACCAGTCGGTGCGCGGGCCGGGGATCACATCGAGCACCACGTCTTCGCACAGGCTGGGCAGGTCGTCTTGCGGCAGCTCGGCATTGCCGGTGATGGCGCCATGCGCCACGTCGCACAGCGCCAGCCGGTCGCCCGCCACCAAGGCAGGCGGGCCGACATGGGCCAGGGTGTCGGTGCTCAAGCTGCCCAGCACCGGCGCCACGTCAAAGCCGCCGCGCGCCGCCACGTAGCAGCGCGTGCCGGCCCGCGGCGCGCCAATCGCCAGCACATCGCCATGCGCCAGGGCCAGCGCCTGGTAGCGCGGCACGGCGTGGCGCGTGCCGCCAGCGGTGGTGAGGGTGAGCGGCGCATCGGCGCCGGTGACCGCCACCACGGTCTCACCATGGCTGGCCAGTTGCAGGCCGCCGCCCACGGTCTCCAGGCAGGCCAGGTGGGAGGCATTACCGACCAGCCGGTTGGCCGTGCGGCAGGCGCCCTGGTCCAGCGCGCCCGAGGCCGATACGCCCTGTCCCGCCAGCCCCGGTCGGCCACCGTCCTGCAGCAGCGTGAGCAGGCCGGGCGAACGCACCTCCAGGGCCTGGCCGGTGCCCGGCACCGGCGCCGCGGGCTTCAAGGTTTTTTGGACTGTAGCGCCCGCCAGTGCTGCGCGAGAAGCTTCTGAAAGTGTAGCAATATCGACAAAGCGCACGCGGAAACCCGGCTGCAGCAGCGCGGGCACCTCGCGCTCTATGTCCCACATCGCCAGGGGCGTGGTGCCGATGATCTGCCAGCCCCCGGGGCTGGCCTGCGGATAGACGCCGCTGAAGCGCCCGGCCAGCGCCACGGCGCCCGCCGGGATGCGCGTGCGCGGCGTGGCGCGGCGCGGCACATCCAGGCTTTCATGGCCGCCCGAGAGGTAGGCAAAGCCCGGCGCAAAGCCGACGAAGGCGACGTTGTATGCGCTGCCCGTGTGGCGGCGCACCAGCTCGGCGGGCGTGATGCCCAGCAGCTGCGCCACCTCGGCCAGATCCTCGCCGTCGTAGTGCACGGGGATTTCGACCAGGGTGGCGTCGCGCCGCACCCGCTGCGACAGGTCGCGCGCGGCAATGGCACTAATCAGCGCCGCCACGCTGGTGGCCGAGGGGCGAAACTGCACGAGGATGGTGCGCGCGGCGGGCACCAGCTCCTGGACGCCGGCAAGCGGCTCGCGCTGCAGCGAGGCCAGTAACGCCAGGGTCTGATCCAGATCCGCCAGCTCCACCAGCAGCGCGTTCAATGAGACGGGCAAAAAGCGCATACGGGCCTCGGTCTCTCAGACGTGGTAGCTGCTGTCGGGCATGTCGGTGATGAACATATGGCCCGGCGCATGCGTGACCGCGAACGGCACGCCCGAGGCCATCACCGCCGCCTGGGGCGTGACGCCGCAGGCCCAGAACACGGGCAGCTCGCCGGGCGCTATGCGCACCGGGTCGCCAAAGTCGGGCTTGGCCAGGTCGGCAATGCCCAGCGCCTGCGGGTCGCCCACATGCACGGGCGCGCCATGCACGGACGGAAAGCGTGCCGAGATCGCCACCGCGTCGGCCACGCGCTGCGCGGGAATCGGCCGCATGGACACCACCAGCTCGCCATGCAGGCGTCCGGCCGGGCGGCATTGGCGATTCGTGCGGTACATGGGCACGTTGCAGCCTTCGGCGATGTGGCGCACCTCGATGCCGGCCTCCTGCAGCGGGGTCTCGAAGGTGAAGCTGCAGCCGATCAGAAAGGTGACCAGGTCCGGGTGCTCGGCCCACAGGGCGGTCGCGTCCTGCACCTCCTCGGCCAGCTGGCCGCCCCGCCAGACGCGGTACAGCGGGATGTCGGTGCGGATGTCGGCGCCCTCGGCCAGCAGCGTGTGGTGCGCGCCGGCCTCGATCACGTCTAGCACCGGGCAGGGCTTGGGGTTGCGCTGGGCATAGAGCAGAAAGTCCCAGGCCCAGTCGCGCGGCAGGGCGATCATGTTCGCCTGGGTCATGCCGGGGGCCACGCCGGCCGTGGGCTGCTTGGCTCCGGCGCGGTAGGCGGCGCGCGCCTGGCGCGCGGCGGCCAGGGCGGCGGCGCGCGCCTGTTGCAATGCGTTGTGATTCATGGCGGCGGCTCCCATCGGTGAAGCAAAAATCAGGCGAACGAGCGCACTACGACGCCGTCGCTCTCCAGGGCCATGCGCACGGCGCGCGCCATCTCCACGGCGCCGGGGCTGTCGCCGTGCACGCAGATGGACTGCGCCTGCACGCGCGCCAGGCTGCCGTCCACGGCCTCGACCACGCCGTCCCGCACCAGGCGCAGCATGCGGCTGGCCACCAGGGCGCTGTCGTGCAGCACGGCGCCCGGCTCGCGCCGCGACACCAGCGCGCCCTGCGGCGTGTAGGCGCGGTCGGCAAAGGCCTCGGCAATCACGCGCAGGCCGGCGTCCTGCGCCCAGCGCACCAGCGGCGAGCCCGCCAGGGCCACCAGGGCCAGGTTGGCATCGACATCGCGGATGGCGGTGATCACGTCGAGCGCTTGGGCGGAGTCGTGCGCAATGGTGTTGTACAGCGCGCCATGGGGCTTGACGTAGGTTATGCGCGTGCCCGCCGCCTGCGCCAGGCCCTGCAGGGCGCCGATCTGGTAGATCACATCCGCCACCAGGTCGGCGCTGGCCACATCCATGTTGCGCCGGCCAAAGCCCAGCAGATCCGGATAGGCCACATGCGCGCCCACGGAGACGCCGCGTGCGTGCGCCGCCTTGAGCGTGGCCAGGATGCCGGCCGGGTCGCCCGCATGAAAGCCGCAGGCGACGTTGGCGCTGCTGACGATGTCCAGCATGGCGGCGTCGTCGCCCATGCTCCAGGCGCCCAGGCTCTCGCCTAGGTCGCTGTTCAGGTCGATCACGGACATGATTTCCTCCCGCTTCGGCTACATGTGCGAGGGCAGCCAGAGCACGATCTGCGGCCAAGCGTAGAGCATGATCACCGCCGCCAGCATGACGAAGAACATGGGCGCGGCGACGCGGGCAATCCAGCCGATGTCGCGCTTGGTCAGGCCCTGGATGACGAACAGATTCAGCCCCACCGGCGGCGTGATCTGCGCCATCTCCACCACCAGCACGATGAAGATGCCAAACCAGATCAAGTCATAGCCCGCGGCCTGCACCGTGGGCAGCAGCACGGCAATCGTCAGCACCACCATGGAGATGCCGTCCAGAAAGCAGCCCAGCACGATGAAGAACACCGTCAGCATCATCAGCAGCGCAAACGGCGACAGGTGCAGCGAGCCGATCCACTCGGCCAGATGGCGCGGCAGGCCGATGAAGCCCATGGCCAGCGTAAGGAACGCCGCCCCGGCCAGGATGAGCCCGATCATGCAGTACACGCGGCAGGCGCTGACCAGGCCCTCCGTGAACTTCTGCCAGGTCAGAGACCCCTCAACGGCCGCCAGGCCCAGCGCGCCGACCACGCCCAGGGCAGCAGCCTCGGTGGCAGTTGCCACACCGCTATAGATACCGCCGAGCACCAGACCGATCAGGATCACCGCCGGAATGAGAAAGCGGGATTCGTACACCTTCTGCATGAAGCTCATCGACATGTCCGACGCCGGCACCTTGTCACGGTTGAACAGCGCCCAGATGGCGATATAGGCCATGAAGAGCCCGGCCAGCATCAGCCCCGGGAACACGCCCGCGAGGAACAGCTTGGCAATCGACACATTCGCCGCCACGCCGTAGACGATCATGATGATGGACGGTGGAATCAACAGCCCCAGGGTGGCGGCGCCGGCCAGTGTGCCCACGGCCATGGCGTCGGGGTAGCCGCGCCTTTTCAGCTCGGGCAGGGTCATCTTGCCAATGGTGGCGCAGGTGGCCGCCGACGAGCCGGAGATGGCGGCAAAAATGGTGCAGCCGACCACGTTGGTGTGCAAGAGCCGCCCGGGCAGCTTGTCCATCCACGGTGCCAGGCCGCGGAACATGCTGTCCGAGAGCTTGCTGCGAAACAGGATTTCGCCCATCCACAAAAACAGCGGCAGCGCCGTCAGCGTCCAGGCCGAGCTGGCGCCCCAGATCGTCAGCATCATGCTGTCGCCCACCGGGCGGCTGGTGAACAGCTCCATACCCACCAGCCCCACGGCCAGCAGGCCCAGGCCAATCCACATGCCCGCGCCGAGCACCGCGAAGAGCGCAATGATCAGCACCAATGCAGCCATCATGTCCATGTTGTTCTCCCAGGCTTACTCGGCGACCGACCCCGGGCCGGCAATGAACCATTCGCGCCCGCGCCAGCGCGCCACGATCGCATCCAGAAAGGCCAGCGCGAAGGCTACGCAGCCAATCGCCATGCTCAGCTGCGGAATCCACAGCGGCGTGGCATCCGCGGCGGGTGAGACGTCGTGCGTGATGTAGGACAGCCACACGGCGCGCATCGCAAACCAGGCCAGATAGACCGCCAGGCCCAGCGCAGCAATCAGAGCGCCCCACTCGAACCCTGCGCGGGCGCGTTGCCCCAAGCGGTCGAGCACCAGCGTGACGCGGATATGGTCGCCATGCATCAGGGCCGTGGGCAGGGCAAAGAACAGGGTGGCGGCGATGGCGTAGCCGGCATAGGCATCCAGCCCCTGGATGTTGATGAACGTCACCTGCCGTGCCAGGATTCCCAGCATGACGATCACGAACGCGGCCACCATGGACACGCAGGCGAGCGTTATGAGCAGGCGGTAGAAATAACGGGTCAGCTGATCCATGGCGAACTCCAGGCGTCAACGCTTGTGGTAGGCGTCCACGATGGCCTTGCCGTCGGCGCCCGCCGCCTTCACCCATTCCTCGGTCATGGTGGTGCCGATGCGGGCAAATTCCTTCTTCAGCGCATCGGACGGCTCCGCAACGGTCATGCCCTTGGCGGCGAGCTCCTTCAGGTATTCCTTGTCCAGGCGCTCGCTCGATTCCCAGCCGCGCTTCTCGGCCGCGGCGGCGGCCTTCAGCACGGCATCCTGCAGGCTCTTGTCCAGGTTGTCGAAGGCCTTCTGGTTGACCACGGTGGCGTTGCGCGGCAGCCAGGCGTTCACAGGATAGAAGTACTTGATCTGCTCATACAGCTTGCTCTCCACGCCGCTGGCGCTGGAGGTGAGGAAGTTGTTCACCGTGTTCGTGGCCAGCGCCTGCCCCAGCTCGGACAGCTGGATGGTCACCGGCTGGGCCTTGAGCAGCTGCGCAATGCGCGTGGAGGTCGGGTTGTAGGCGCGCATCTTGGTGCCCACCAGGTCGGCAGGCGTCTGGATGGGCTTGTTCGAGTACAGCGACTGGCCCGGCCAGGCCACGCTGTAGAGCAGCTTCATGCCCTGGGAGGCGAGCAGCTTCTCCTGCGCCGGCCTGGCCACCTGGTACAGGCGCCAGGCATCGGCGTAGGAGCTGGCCAGGAAGGGCACGGAGTCCACGCCATACAGGGCGTTCTCGTTGGCCGCGCCCGAGAGGATGAACTCGGCCGCCGGCACCTGCCCCGTCTGCACCGCGCGCTTGATCTCATTGGCCTTGTAGAGCGAACCGCCCGGATGCAGCGTGATCTTCAGCTTGCCGCCGGTCAGCTCGTCCACCTCCTTGGCGAACTGCTGGTTGTTCTGCGTCTGGAAGGTGTTGGCCGCATAGCCCGTGGGCAGATCCCACTTCACCTGGGCCTGGGAAACACCCGCCGCCAGGCAGGCAACCGACAGAAGAATGCGTTTCATGAGAGGACTCCTTGGAATGACAGTTGAAAACGGACGGTTGAAGATGAAAACCGCAGGGCTGCACTGCCCTACCGGCGCGCAGATCGCATTTACAAACTTCTGGCGACGAAAAGCAAGCACCGGCGAGAGCACGCGCGGTATGCCATGCAGCCCCTCACCAAACTACGGATTGAATGAAGAACCACCTGCCTCACATTGTTGAACAATGATTCCACAAAAAGAGGGTAATCAACATACTGGGAAACCCTGATACATGCCAGGAGGCGTTTCTCCTGCGCAAAACTGCTGGCTACACTTGTCCCCCCTGCTGCCCCCCGCTTGCCCCATGACCCATGCCACCGAACCGCAACAAAACCTCTCCGACCGCATTGCGGAGCTGGTTCGGGAAAAGATCGTGCATGGTGAATTCGCCCCGGGCCAGCGCCTGTCCGAGGCGGCCTTGAGCGAAAGCCTGGAGGTCTCGCGCAACACGCTGCGCGAGGCCTTCCGCGTGCTGACCAAGGAGGGGCTGCTCAAGCACGAGCTCAATCGCGGCGTGTCGGTGGCCGTGCCCAGCATCGCGGCCATCATCGACATCTACCGCGTGCGTCGGCTCATCGAATGCCAGGCCCTGGTCCAGGCCTATCCGCGCCACCCGGCCAACAAGCATTTGCGCCAGGCCGTGGACAGGGCGCTGCGCTGCCGCGAGGGGGGGGACTGGCGCGGCGTGGGCACGGCCAACATGGAGTTCCACAAGGCCATCGTGGAGCTGGCCGACAGCGAGTGGCTGAACGAAATGTTTGCGCACCTGCTGGCCGAGCTGCGCCTGGCTTTCGGGCTACTCGACGACCCGGAGTTTTTGCATGCGCCCTATGTGGACAGCAACGTGAAGATCATCGAGCTCTTCGAGGCCGGCAAGCTGCAGGAGGCCGCGGCGGCGCTGGGCGACTACCTGGTGCACTCCGAGCGCATCGTGCTGGCGGCCTACGCGCGGCGCATACCCGACACCGATATGGGTCGGTGATGACCTGGCGCCACAGTTCAAAGCAGTGAAGCAGTAGGAGTAGGCCCCTGGCCCGATATGGAAAACACACTCATCAGGTTGTAGCTGAGCATCGTCACCCCCCAGCGCCGCCTCGGTGGCCCAGAAGTCACGCAGACAGAAGCTGCCCAGCCCAAAGTCCGCCTTGAGCTCCTTGATGCGGTTCTCGCAATCTGCACGGCCTCGGTACAAGCGCCACACCTCCAACGCTGGCAAACTCAAATCGGTCAACATCGCCCCATAGCGCCAGCCCTGCAGATCAGGATCGTTGGCAAACAGCGACAGCGTCTTGCCCGCCACCGCACCGTTCTTGCGCTCTCCGAACCGTTGGAAATGGAGCCCCGAATCCTAAGGTTTAGATGCAGCGTGCCTGGGGTTAATTCTTGGCCTCGATTACAATGCTCGCCCACGTTCATCCGCCAGGTCGCCCTGCGAAATCCAAATGAAATCAGATAGTTATGAAGCAGTTGCGACGACAGAGGCCGCCAAAAATCCAAAGATTGGCTTTGTAAGTCTTGGCTGCCCCAAGAACCTGACCGACTCCGAACTCATCCTCACGCAACTCAGCGCCGAGGGTTACCAGACCGCCAAGACATTTGAAGGCGCGGACCTGGTCATCGTCAACACCTGCGGCTTCATCGACGATGCCGTCAAAGAGAGCCTGGACACCATTGGCGACGCCCTGGCCGAGAACGGCAAGGTGATCGTCACCGGCTGCCTCGGCGCGCGCTCGGGCGAGGGCGGTGGCAACCTGGTGCAGCAAATGCACCCCAGCGTGCTGGCCGTGACCGGCCCGCAGGCCACGCAGGAGGTGATGGACGCCGTGCACCGCAACCTGCCCAAACCGCACGACCCCTTTCTCGACCTGGTACCCGGCGCCTTTGGCGAGGCGGGCATCAAGCTCACGCCGCGCCACTACGCCTACCTCAAGATCAGCGAAGGCTGCAACCACCGCTGCACCTTCTGCATCATCCCGTCCATGCGCGGCGACCTCGTGTCGCGCCCCATTGGCGATGTGCTGAAAGAGGCCCGGGCGCTGTTCGAAGGCGGTGTCAAAGAGCTGCTCATCATCAGCCAGGACACCTCGGCCTACGGCGTGGACGTGAAATACCGCACCGGTTTCTGGGACGGCAAGCCCGTCAAAACGCGCCTGCTGGAGCTGGTGCAGTCCCTGGGTGAAATGGCCGCGCCCTACGGTGCCTGGGTTCGCCTGCACTACGTGTACCCGTACCCGAGCGTGGACGAGATCATTCCGCTCATGGCCACGGGTCGCGTGCTGCCCTACCTGGATGTGCCCTTCCAGCACAGCCACCCCGACGTGCTCAAGCGCATGAAGCGCCCCGCCAGCGGCGAGCGCAACCTCGAGCGCATCCAGCGCTGGCGTGAGGCCTGCCCCGAGATCGTGATCCGCAGCACGTTCATCGCCGGGTTCCCGGGCGAGACGGAAGAAGAGTTCCAGCACCTGCTCGATTTTGTGCGCGAAGCGCAGATTGACCGTGCCGGTTGTTTTGCCTACAGCGATGTGGCCGGCGCAGTGGCCAACGAGCTGCCCGGCATGCTGCCCCTGGCGCTGCGCGAAGAGCGCCGTGCCCGCTTCATGGCCGTGGCCGAAGAGGTGTCGATCGCCAAGCTGCAGCGCCGCGTGGGCGCCACCATGCAGGTGCTGGTCGATTCCGCACCGGGCCTGGGCCGCAAGGGCGGCGTGGGCCGCACCTATGCCGATGCGCCCGAGATCGACGGCACTGTGCAGCTGCTGCCGCCCGAGAAGATCAGCAAGACCATGAAGGTGGGCGAGTTCACCAAGGCCCGCATCGTGGGCGTGCGCGGGCACGACCTGGTGGCGCAGCCGATTTGATTGCTATCATTTTTTGAAACGTAGCCCTTTCAATACAAGGGCTGCAGGCCATAAAGACTAAAAAAAAGGCTTCCCGAGGGAAGCCTTTTTGCTGTGCGGAACACATTTAAACGCGCTTGCGGTATTCGCCGGTGCGGGTGTCGATTTCGATCTTGTCGCCTTGCGACACGAACAGGGGCACGGGCACTTCGAAGCCGGTGGCGATCTTGGCGGGCTTCAGAACCTTGCCCGAGGTGTCGCCCTTGACGGCAGGTTCCGTCCAGGTGATTTCGCGCTCGACGCTGGTAGGCAGTTCGACCGAGATGGCCTTGCCGTCGTAGAACACCACTTCAACGGTCATGCCGTCTTCCAGGTAGTTCAGTGCGTCGCCCATGTTTTCGGCTTCGACTT
>DAOPUP010000071.1:0-9270 GCA_035350655.1 Acidovorax sp.
GCGTGACCAGGCCCGTGTCGTGCGGGCGCGGGCTCACTTCGCTGAACCAGACCTGCTCGCCCTTCACGAACAGCTCCACGCCAAACAAGCCCTGGCCACCCAGGTTGTCCGTCACGGCCTTGGCGATCTGGCGCGACTTTTCGAGCGCTGCGGGGTGCATGGGCTGGGGTTGCCAGCTCTCCACATAGTCGCCACTCACCTGCACATGGCCGATGGGGTCGCAGAAATGGGTTTCGATCGGGCCGCTGGCACTTTCATTCGGAGATGCGGCATCTGCGCCGCCGCGTGCACGCACCGTGAGCTGGGTGATTTCGTAGTCAAAATCGATGAAGCCCTCGACGATCACCCGGCCGTGGCTCACACGGCCGCCGGCCATGGCATAGTCCCAGGCCTTTTGCACATCGGCCGGGCCGTCGATCTTGCTCTGGCCCTTGCCGGAGCTGCTCATCACGGGCTTGACGATGCAGGGGTAGCCGATGCCCGCGTCGATGGGGGCCTGCAGCTCGGCCAGCGAATCGCAGAACTGGTAGGGGCTGGTGGGCAGGCCCAGGGTTTCGGCGGCCAGGCGGCGGATGCCTTCGCGGTCCATGGTCAGGCGGGCGGCGCGGGCCGTGGGGATCACGCGCACCACACCGGCAGCCTCCAGCTCTTCGAGCATGGGCGTGGCAATGGCCTCGATCTCGGGCACCACCAGGTGGGGCCGCTCGGCCTCGATCAGGGCCTTGAGCTGGGCCGGGTCGCTCATGGTGATGGTGCGGCTGTGGTGCGCCACCTGCTGGCCGGGGGCGTTGTCATAGCGGTCCACGGCAATGGTCTCCACACCCAGGCGCTGCAGCGCGATCAGCACCTCCTTGCCCAGCTCGCCCGCGCCCAGCAGCATGACTTTGGTGGCATGGGGGGACAGAGGGGTTCCAAGGGTGGTCATGGTGGTGCTTTTCGAAAATGAAGTGACAAAACGAGGCCGCAGGCGTCAATGGCGCGCACCGACCCCACGCTGGGGGCGACTTTAATGCACCCAGAAGGCTCCCCCTGCCGGCACGCAAGGCATGACCACTGCGCCCCCGCCGGGCCCGGCCCCCGATCCATGGCAAAAATATTTCATACCGAATGCATCCAAATAGCGTTCTCGCGGGTAGTACCACCAGCAGCCTTTGGTGCTGCTGTTTTTTCCCAACCCCATCGACCAAGAGAAACGCAATGAACGCCTCCAAGCCAACGCTCTCCCGCCTGATCCCCCTGACCGGCGCCATCGCCGCCGCCATGCTGCTGACCGCCTGCGGCTCGATGATGTCTTCGCCTTCCCAATCCATGTACTCGCAGGACAGCCTGC
Source organism: Acidovorax sp. (assembly GCA_035350655.1). Taxonomy (GTDB): domain Bacteria; phylum Pseudomonadota; class Gammaproteobacteria; order Burkholderiales; family Burkholderiaceae_C; genus Acidovorax. Next base: position 1,331 of record DAOPUP010000071.1, read on the forward strand.
CCGACAGCATCAAGGTGCCCGAAGGCAACAAGGTTGCGATGGAAACCGTGGGCGTGGGCGAGATCACCTACGAATGCCGCGACAAGGCCAATGCGCCCGGCCAGACCGAATGGGTGTTCGTCGGCCCCAAGGCCGTGCTCAATGACCGCAGCGGCAAACAAGTGGGCACCTACTACGGCCCACCTGCCACCTGGGAGTCGGGCGACGGATCCAAGCTGACCGCCACCCAGCTGGCTATGGCGCCCTCGGGCACGGGCAACCTGCCCTACCAGCTGGTCAAGGCCAACCCCGCCATGGGCTCGGGCGCCATGGCCGGTGTGACCTTCATCCAGCGCGTGGCCCTGAAAGGCGGCGTGGCACCCGCAGCCGCCTGCACCACCGCCAACAAGGGCGAGCGCCAGATCGTGAAGTACCAGGCCGACTACATCTTCTGGCAGGCCGCGTAAACCCCACGCGCGCCATCCCCTGCCGGGTGCGGGCTATCGCCAGGCGGCGGCAGGTTCTCGACTACGATGCGGGCACCCGCTTGGCCCAACCCCTGTCCCCGTGCCCGACACCCCTGGTGAATTTGATTACGAAGCCGCTCTGGTCGCCTGCGCCGCAGGCGACCGGCTGGCCATGCACCGCCTGTACGAACAGGAGGGTGCGCGGCTGCTCGGAGTGGCGCTGCGCATCGTGCGCCAGCGGGCCCTGGCCGAGGACATCGTGCACGACGCCTGCGTCAACATCTGGACCCGCGCGGCCAACTTTGATGCCAGCCGGGGCAGCGCACGCGGCTGGATCTACAGCGTGGTGCGCAACCTGGCACTGAACGCCGTGCGCGACGCGGGCCGCCAAGTCGATGTCGACGACACCACCACCCAAGCCCTGGAGGCTGACATGTCCGTGCAGGCCTACCAAGAGGTGGAAGAAGCCTTTGAACTCAACGCCAGCCTGGGCCGCCTGCAGCACTGCCTGGAGGGGCTGGACCCGGCAAGGCGCCACTGCGTGCTGCACGCCTATGTGGACGGGTGCTCGCACGGCGAAATCGCCGAGCGCCTCGGTGCCCCGCTGGGCACCGTCAAGGCGTGGATACGGCGCAGCCTGGCTTCGCTGCGGGAGTGCATGGCATGACCACCCCGCACCCGGCAGCCCCACCACCACCGCCCGACGACCTGCAGGGCCTGGCAGGTGAATATGTACTGGGCACCTTGCCCGCCGCACAACGCAAGACGCTGGAGCAGCGCATGGCCACAGACATCGCACTGCAACAGGCGGTGGCTGAATGGGAAGCACGGCTGCTGCCCTTGACCCAGCTGGCAGAGCCCGTCACGCCGCCCCCGGCCTTGTGGGCGCGCATCGACCGATCCCTGCAAGCCACCAGCGCCAGTCCCGCCGACGCGGCAGCGCCCCAGCGGACCAGCCCAAAGGCCGCTCGCAAACCGCTGGCCAGCCACTGGTGGAACCACCTGGGCCTGTGGCGTGGGTTGGCAGGATCAGGCTTTGCCATGGCCGCTGTTCTGGCCACCGTGCTGGTCACGCGCACAGCCCCCGTGGCAGCGCCGCCCCAGTTCATGGTGGTGCTGGTAGCGCCGCAGGACAAGGCGCCTGGCTGGGTGGTACAGGCCAGCTCGCCCCGCCAGATCAGCCTGATCCCGTTGGGTGTGGCCGAAGTGCCTGCCGACAAGGCGCTGGAGTTCTGGACCAAGGCCGACGGCTGGAGCGGCCCCGTGTCGCTGGGCCTGGTGCAACCGGGCCAGCCGCTGCAGATTCCGCTGGACAAGCTGCCGCCGCTGCAGCCCAACCAGTTGTTCGAGCTGACGCTGGAACCGCCCACGGGCTCGCCCATCGGCAAGCCCACCGGGCCCATCCAGTTCATTGGCCGGGCGGTCAAGGTACTCTGATCTTCATCCGCGCACTGGCGGGGTCTCAATACTGCTTGTAGGGCAGAAACTTGCCCGACAGCACCACGTTCACGCGGTCGCCCTTGGGGTCGGCCTCGCGCGTGATGTCCATGCTGAAGTCGATGGCGCTCATGATGCCGTCGCCGAACTCTTCATGGATCAACTCCTTGATGGTCGTGCCGTACACGCTCACGATCTCGTACCAGCGGTAGATCAGCGGGTCGGTGGGCACGGGCGTGGGCAGCGAGCCCTTGTAGGGCACGACCTGCAGCCACTTCTGCTCCTCGGCCGTGAGGCCAAAGATCTTGCCCAGCACCTTGGCCTGTTCAGCCGATGCGGTCATCTGGCCCAGGCACAAGGCCGTGGTCCATTCCTTGGACTGGCCGACCTTCTCGGCAATGGCTTCCCACTGCAGGCCCTTGGCGACCTTGGTGCTGATGATCTTTTCAGTGACGTCGTTGCGGTTCATGGTGATGACTCCTTGGGATTGAACGTTGGAATAGTGGGCAAAACAATTTCAGGCGGCAGCTCTCCCCGGCCACCATGCGGGCGGCACCGAAGGCAAGCGGCCAGGGGGTGATCAGTGGGCCTTGGCCCGGGTCACGAGGAAGTCCACGATGTGGTTGCGCAACGGGTAGTACCCATCCAGGTGGTGCAGGCTGGTGCGCGTGCGTTCGCGCGGCAGTGGGTTCACCACCACTTCGGCAATGCCACCAGGGCGGTAGCCCTCGGGCGTCTCGTTGCCATTGCTCATGAGCAGGATGCGGTCGGCCAGCAAAATGGCTTCGTCCACGTCATGGGTGATCATGAACACCGTCTGCTGCGTCTGGCGCACGATGGCCATGAGCTCGTCCTGGATGGTGCCACGCGTAAGCGCATCCAGCGCACCAAAAGGCTCGTCGAGCAGCAGCATCTTGGGCTGGATAGAGAAGGCGCGCGCAATACCAACGCGTTGCTTCATGCCACCCGACAGCTGTGAGGGCTTCTTGTCGATGGCGGGAGACAGGCCCACCAGGGCAACGAACTTCTCCACATGCGCATCGACCTGCACTGCCTTCCATTCGGGCCAGCGCGACTTGACGGCAAACGCAATGTTCTGGCGCACGGTGAGCCAGGGCATGAGGGCGTGGCTCTGGAACACCACACCCCGGTCCAGACTGGGGCCTGCCACTTCGCGCCCGTCCATGATGACATTGCCCGAGGTGGCTGTATCCAGCCCCGCCAGCACGTTGAGGATGGTGGTCTTGCCGCAGCCCGAATGGCCGATGATGCAGACGAACTCGCCTTTGTCGAGGGTGAAGGACACATCGGCAAACACCGGTTTGGCAGGCACGTAGGCCTTGCTCAGCTTGTCAATCTGGAGGAATCCGGTCACGGTGGTGGCCTTTCTCTGTGGTACGTCACTGGTTTTGGGCGCGGCGGCTGCACGCTGGGTCACATCACTCCACATAGGTCACCACCTTCTGGAGTTGGCCAAACGCCAGGTCGAGCAGCATGCCCACCACGCCGATCACCAGGATGGCGAAGATCACGTTGGTCAGCGACAGGTTGTTCCACTCGTTCCACACGAAGTAGCCGATGCCCGTGCCACCCACCAGCATCTCGGCCGCCACAATCACCAGCCACGCGATGCCCATGCTGATGCGCATGCCCGTGAGGATGGTCGGCGCCGCAGCGGGCAGGATCACCAGGAAGGCCTTGCGCAGCGGGTTGACCTGCAGCGTGGCCGAGACGTTGAGCCACTCGCGCTTGACCGAGGCCACGCCGAACGCCGTGTTCACCAGCATGGGCCACACCGAGCAGATGAAGATCACGAAGATGCCGGAGATCGACGAGTCCTTGATGGTGTAGAGCGCCAGCGGCATCCACGCCAGCGGGCTGATGGGCTTGAGCACCTGGATGAAGGGATCGAACGCACGGCGCAGCAGCGGCGACATGCCGATGATGAATCCGAGCGGAATCGCCACCAGGCAGGCCAGACCAAAGCCCAGCGCCACGCGGCCCAGCGAGTGCGCGAGCTGGATGGCGATGCCCTTGTCGTTGGGCCCGTTGTCGTAGAACGGGTTGGACAGATGGCTCCACACTGTGCTGCCCATGGCGCCTAGCGTGGGGAAGCCCCCGCTTTTGGGCGCCCCCGGGTCCTTGCCCATCATCTTGGCGTACTCGATCTGCTCGGCTGTCATCCCCGCCGTGCTATTGGCCGTACCCGACGATGCCGTGGCGATGTACCAAATTCCCAGCAAGGCCAGGAAGATCAGCACGGACAGCAGGCCAGCGCGAACGTTGAGGTTCTTGGACGCAGACATATCAGCCGGCCTTGCGGATGGGGAAGCTCTTGGCGTACTCGCTCGCCCTGGCGGCGTCAAACTCACGACCCATGACCTTGAACTTGGGGTATGCGCCCTCGGGCACCTTCTGGTCGAGCGCCTTCATGTGCTTCTTGGCGTCCGTGATCAGGAACACCCGCTCGGCGATCTGCTTGTAGTCCACATCGCCCTTGATGTAGCCCCAGCGCTGCATCTGCGTGAGCATCCACACCGCCATGCTCTGCCAGGGCATGGGGTCGAAGTCGGCGCGGTCTGGCACCGTCTGGATCTTGCCCAGGCCATCAGCAAACCGGCCGGTGAGCACCTGCGTGAGCACGGTCTCTGGCTGGTTGAGGTACTGGGCAGGCGCAATCACCTTGGCGATCAGCTCGCGGTTTTCCGGCTTGCGCGCCATGGCCGCCGAGGTGAGCACGGCTCGGTACAGCGCCGCAAACGTGTTGGGGTTTTGCTGGATGAACTCTGCGCTGGTGCCGAAGGCGCAGCAGGGGTGGCCGTCCCACAGCTCTTTGGTCAGGATATGCAGGAAGCCGATCTCCTCGTACACCGCACGCTGGTTGAATGGGTCGGGGCCCAGGTAGCCGTCGATGTTGCCCGCCCGCAGGTTGGCCACCATCTCTGGCGGTGGTACCACGCGGATCTGGATATCGGTGTCGGGATTCAGCCCGTGCTCGGCCACGTAGTAGCGCAGCAAGAAGTTGTGCATGCTGAACTCGAACGGCACAGCAAACTTGAAGCCCTTCCACTGCTTGGGGTCGCGCTTGTCCTTGTGCCTGTTGGCCAGCGTGATCGCCTGCCCATTGGTGTTCTGGATGGTGGCAACCCTCATCGGCACCGCGTTGGACCCGACACCCATCGAGATCGCCAGCGGCATGGGCGACAGGAAATGCGTGGCGTCGTACTCCTTGTTGATCATTTTGTCGCGGATCAGTGCCCAGCCCGCCGTCTTGGTGACCTCCACGTTCAGGCCCTGCTTGCTGTAGAAGCCCAGCGGGTGGGCCATGATCAGCGGCGTGGCGCAGGTGATCGGGATGAAACCGATCTTGAGGTGGGTCTTCTCCAGGGCGCCCTGTTTCTCCTGCGCCATGGCCTGCATGCTGGCCACCGGCAGCACACTGGCCATGGCGGCCATGGCCGTACTTTTGCCCACGGCTTTCAGGAAGCGGCGACGCACCGCGTCATGCGGGAAGAGGGCCTTGACCAGCGTGGCCTCGATGAACTCGTTGCTGTAGGCCTCGAACTCGCTGGTCAAACTGCGCTGGCGCAGAGTGGCTGCAGCCGCATCGGCCGACACCTCGGCATGGTGGTCAGCCGCTGTGTGGTCACGACCGCAGCTGCACTTGAGCATCAGCGGACGGTCGGCGTCGAAAGGCGAGAAGAATTCAGACATGGCACACCTTGCAGAAGTTGGTGCCATGCATTACGCAAATCGCGGGCCAGGTTCGGCCGTCAGCGGCCCGGCAGCTCCATTTCGCGGGGGCAATGTCTACAGCATGTAGGGGCAACACTACACAACGGCGCGCAGGGGCTGCAAATCAGTGCTCTGTGGTGCCGCCGCGCGCCAGCAGTGCCAGCTCCACGTCGTTGCGCACGCCGGTCTTTTCGAGGATGCGGGCGCGATAGGTACTCACCGTGTTGGGCGCGAGCATGAGCTGCGCACCAATTTCGCTCACACTCTGCCCCGCCGTGAGCAGGCGGAACACCTGGTGCTCACGGTACGAGAGCGCATCCACCCCGGCTGGCGTGCCCTGCTGGGCCGCACGCACCACGCCGGTGCGCCCCACCGCACCGGCCAGGGCCAGGGCCGTGGCCTCCGTCAAGTAGCGACCGCCTGCCGCCACCTTGCGCACGGCAGCCACCATATCGTCGGGATCGGCACTCTTGTGCAGATAACCGGCCGCGCCCATCTGGATGCAGCGCACGGCGTACTGCCGCTCGGGGTAGGTGCTGAGCATGAGCACCGACAGCGCAGGCCAGTCCTTGCGCAGCGCCTGCAGCACTTCGAGACCATCCATGCCCGGCATGCCGATATCCAGCAGCACGAGGTCCAGCCCCGTCGTGCCCGCGGGCCCTTGCAGTGCGGCCACCTGCTCCAGCACTTCGCTGCCCTGGGTGGCCTCGGCCACCACCACCATCTCAGGCGCTCCATTGGCCGGGTCGCCCAGCACCTGCTTGAGGCCTTCGCGCACGATGCGGTGGTCGTCCCCAATCAATACACGAATGACGAAATTCATGACAACTCCAGCGGAATCAGCAATTGCAGGCACGCGCCCTGGCCCGGCTCGCTGGTAATGCTCAACCGGCCACCGAGCTGGCGCGCCCGCTCGCGCATGCCCATCACACCATAAGCGGTAGGCGCCTCCAGGGCCTGGCGGGTGGCGCCCACCCCGTTGTCACGCACGCGCAATTGCAGCTGGTCGTCCCCCACGTCGATGGCGATGTCGATGGCGCTGGCCTGCGCATGGCGGCCCACGTTGCTCAGCATCTCCTGGAAGATGCGGAACACCGCGATGGCCGCAGGCTCGGGCAGGTGCAGGGTGGCAGACACCTCCATCTGCCAGGACAGCTGCAGCTCGGCCGACTGCACGAACTCCAGCGCCTGCCACTCCAGCGCGGCCCACAGGCCCTGGTGGTCCAGGATGCTGGGGCGCAGGTCGGTGATGATGCGGCCCACGTTGTCCACCGCGTTTTCGATCAGGCGGCTCATGTTCTGGCATTTGCAGCGCATCTGGGTGCGCATGTCGCCGGCGGCCTCGGGCGTGCGGGCGCCCTGCTCGCCCAGGCGCTTGTGCAGCCAGTTCACATCCATCTTGAGCGCCACCAGCAGGCTGCCCAGTTCGTCATGCACTTCGCGGGCGATGCGGGTGCGCTCGTCCTCGCGCACCTGCTCCGAATAGGCCGACAGCTCGCGCAGCTGGGCCAGCGCCTGCGACAGCTCCTGGGTGCGTGCGGCCACGCGGCGCTCCAGTTCGTCGTTGGCGCGGGCCAGTTCATCGTGCGCGCGCTGCAGTTCGTCGGCCGCACGCTTGCGGCTGGTGATATCGACAAAGGCAATCACAGCCCCCTGCACCTGATCGCCTTCCAGAATGGGGTGGCTCGAATATTCCACGGCAAACGCCGCGCCATCGCGGCGCCAGAACACCTCAGTGTCCACCCGGCAGGGCAGACCCTGGCGAAACGCGTTGAAGATGGGGCAATCGCTGTCGGCATAGGGGCTGCCGTCGGGGTGGCTGTGGTGCGTGAGCGCGTGCATGTTGCGCCCCATCACCTCCTCCGCCGCGAAGCCCAGCATCTGGGCGCCCGCCCGGTTGATGAACACGCAGTTGCCCGCCAGATCAATGCCAAAGACCCCCTCGCCCGTGGACTCCAGCAGCAACCCCAGGCGGTTTTGCCAAAGGGCACTGGCTCCGGCGGGCAGATTCAGGACATGGGAGGACATGGGACAGCACCAAGCAATGGCCGTGCCCGCGCGGCCTGCGCAACAGTGGTCTGTGCACCAGCCGGCCAACACCGCACAATAAGCGCATGCAAACCGTTTCTCCACCCGCTGCGGCCGCTATCGCACCGCCCCCACCTTCCGTCTGGCGCCCGCCCCGCCTGTCCTGGCGCTGGTGGCCCGTGTTCCTACGCAACCTGCTGGTGTGGCGCAAGCTGGCCATCCCCAGCCTGGTGGGCAATATCGCCGAGCCGCTGATGTGGCTGGTGGCCTTTGGCTACGGCATGGGGGCGCTGG
>DAOPUP010000072.1:0-9261 GCA_035350655.1 Acidovorax sp.
TCGCTGCCCCCCGGGGGGGCGCTCGCCGCCTTGGGGCGGCCCGGCGGCGGCTCGGATGGCGCTGCCGATGTGCGGCTCGGCGTGCTGGACTTCCAGGACGCGGTCTACGGCCCCATCACCTACGACATTGCCAGCCTGCTGCGCGACGCCTTCATCAGCTGGGAAGAAGAATTTGTCATCGACATCACCGTGCGTTACTGGGAAAAGGCGCGCAAAGCGGGCCTGCTGGGCGCCACCAGCGCCAGCGGCTGGGGCGATGATTTCGGCGAGTTCTACCGCAGCGTCGAATGGATGGGCCTGCAGCGCCACCTCAAGGTGGCCGGCATCTTCGCGCGCCTGACGCTGCGCGATGGCAAGCCCAAGTACCTGGCCGACGCGCCGCGCTTCATGGGCTACATCCGTGCCACGGCCCACCGCTACCGGCAGCTGGGGCCGCTGCTCAAGATGCTGGACCAGATCGAGGGCACCGAGCCCGTCACGGGTTTTGCCTATGGCCGCATGTAATGGCCAGCCTGGCTGGCATCTCTGAATCTTGAGTCAAACAAGCTTCTAGCCCTTATAAATTAAGGGATATAAGCTATAAATTAAATAGCAAATGCCCCGTTTCCACTGCCCGGTTTCCATGGCCACAGGCGCCGAAATTGACCTGCCCCCCGGCGCCGCGCGCCATGTGCAGGTGCTGCGCCTGCAACCGGGCGACGGCATCACGCTGTTCCACGGCGGCCAGGAGGCCGACAGCCCCGGCGGCGAATTCGACGCCACTGTGCTGCGCATGGGCCGCAGCGATGTGCGCGTGCAGGTGGGTGCCCACCACGCCATCGAGCGCGAAGCCCCGCGCGCCGTGCACCTGCTGGCCGGCATCACGGCCAACGAGCGCATGGACTGGCTGGTGGAAAAAGCCACCGAACTGGGCGTGGCCAGCATCACCCCGCTGGTAGCCGAGCGCAGCGTGCTCAAGCTCAAGGGCGAACGCGCCGAGAAGAAACTGGCCCACTGGCAGGCTGTGGCCGTGGCCGCCTGCGAGCAATGCGGGCGCAACCGCGTGCCCGTGGTGCGCGACGCAGTGGACCTGGCCGGCTGGCTGCGTGCCCATGCCGCCCCAGCCCCAGGCCTCGCGGCGACCCAGCGCCTGCTGCTGTCGCTGCGCACGGGCACGGCCCCGCTGCGCGCGGCGGCGCAGGCCGATGGCGGCCCGCGGCCCGTGTGGTTCCTGTCGGGCCCCGAAGGCGGCCTGAGCGCTGCCGAAGAAGACCTGGCACTGGCGCAGGGCTTTGCCCCCGTCACCCTGGGGCCGCGCGTGTTGCGCGCCGAAACCGCGCCGCTGGCGGCCCTGGCCACCCTGACACTCGCCTGATCTCCCAGCCGGCATGGGGTACGGCACCCATTGCAAGCGCTTCGTTTTTGATAGCTATTGGCGCAAGCAAAACAAGCGCTACCGGCCCATTTTGTGTAAGAAATAACCCGGCAGAGGTACCATCGCCCGATGAGTACCCATTACGAAACCCTGCAACAAGCCGACACCTACCGCGAGGCCTTTGCGGTAGAGCCGCCGCAAGCGCTGGGTGAACGCCACCTGTGGCCACGCAAGCCGGGCTTTTTCATCGTGCATGCGGCCACGGCGGCGGCCCTGGCGCAAGCACCGGGCGCTGCACCGGAAACCGCGCCTGAGATCACCCCCGAAGCCGCGCCAGAAACCACCGACAAGGCCGCCCCCGGCCGCGTGCTGGTGCCCGCGCAGTGGGGCCTGGTGCCGCACTGGGTCAAATCGGCGTCGGATGCGAAGCTGCGCGCGCCCAAGCTGGTCAATGCCAAGTCCGACACCGCCTCCACCGGCACGGCGTTTCGCGATGCGTGGCTGAAAGGCCAGCGCTGCATCGTGCCCATGGCCGCGTTTTATGAAGACGACCTGCGCAGCGGCAAGGCAGTGCCCACCCGCGTTGCGCGCGTGGACGGCCAGCCCATGGGTGTGGCGGGCCTGTGGGCGCGCTGGCAAAGCGGGGACGCGGCCGATGGCGAAGTCATCATCAGCTACTGCCTGCTCACGGTGAACGCCAACAACCACGCGCTGCTGCACCGCTACGGCCAGCCGGGCAGCGAAAAAAGCATGCCCGCCATCCTGAACGAAGGCGCCTACGACGCCTGGCTCACGGCCCGCCCCGAAAAGGCCAAGGAGTTCATGCGCCAATATGCCGCGCAATGGCTCACCGCCAACCCGGTGGAAAAGAAGGCCGACAAGGTGCCCAAGGGGTTGCTGGGCTGACCCCATCTGCCAGCCACCGCCCCGGGTGATGCACCGCTGAACCTCGCAGAGGGGCCATCGCAGGCCCGGCGGTCAACGGCCGTGGCCGGACTGTGGCGCACCCGCCCAGCCTGCACCGACGGCCTGGTACAGCGCGGCACGGCCCAGCAAGCGCCGCGCCTGGGCAGCGGCCAGGTCCGTGCGAATTTGCTGCGCCTGCTGCTGGGCCACCAACAGCTGCAGGTAGCTGGCGGAACCTAGTGCGTATTGCCGCTGCATGGACTGCAGACTGCCCTGTGCGGCGGCATCGGCGCCCACCTGCGCGGCCAGCGCCTGGGTGTCGTTGTCGAGTGCATGCAGCGCATCGGCGACGCTGCGCAGGGCGTCCAGCACCACGCCCTGGTAATTGGCGGCGGCGGCATCCAGCGCCGCCAACGCGGCGCGCTTTTCGGCGGGCAGCGCCGGATTGAACAGTGGCTGGGTCAGTTGGCCAATCAGGCTCCACACGGCGGCGCTGCCACCGAACAAGGCGCCCGTGGTCAGGGCCTGCGAGCCGAGGCTGGCACTAAGGTTGACTTGCGGGTACAGGCGCGCCACCGCCACGCCGTAGTCCGCATGGGCCGCATGCAACAGTGCCTGCGCGCCCTGAATATCAGGGCGCAGGCGCACCCATTCGGACGGAACGATGAGCGGCTGCTCGTCGGGCAGCGTGAAATCCTTCAACGTGAAATCGGGCAGCCCCTGCGCCACGGGCGCCTGCCCGGTCAACGTCGCCAGCAGGTGGCGGCTTTGCTGGTGCTGCTGGCGCAGCAGCGGCACGCTGGCGCGCGTTTGATCGACCTGCGCCTGCAGCGTCAGCACCTCGCTGTGCGCGGCCTGGCCCAGGCGCAGGCGCTCGCCGGAGAGGTGCAACTGCGCCTCCTGCATTTGCACGATGGCCTGCAGCGCTTCGAGTTGCGCCGCCAGCCGCGCCTGCGTGATGGCGGTGCCGACGATGCTGGCGGCCAGATTCAGCCGCGCGCCTTCAAGCTGGTAACGCCGGTAGCCAGTGCGGGCGCTCAGGGCCTCCAAGGCACGCCGGTTGCCGCCGGCCAGATCGAGCGTGTAGCGCACGCCGATGCTGGCGCTGTACTGGCCAAAGCTGCGCCCTTCTCCCGGAAGCCCTTGTGCGCTGGGAGAGATGCGCTGGCGCTGGCTGCCCGCGTTGGCATCGACGCGGGGCCGTTGCGTGGCGCCGGTCTGCGCCGCCTCCATCTCTTGCGCCTGGCGCAGCGTGGCCTCGGCAGCGGCCAGCGTCGGGCTGGCCGCCAGTGCCTGCGCGATCAGCGCATCCAATGGGGGCGAACCGAACCGGCGCCACCATGGCGCGGCCATGTCCATGTCGGCCGTCCCGTGCTGCGCCTCGCCCTGCGCCGCAGCAGACGGTGCGGTGTGCAATGGTTGCGCTGCCGCCAGCAGCGCTGCGCTCCCGGGCGGTGCGGGCGCACGAAAATCAGGACCGGCAGTGCAGCCCGCCAACAGCGCCACCCAGGCGACGGTGGCCAGTGCTGCCGGGATGCGGGCAGTGCGCATGCAGGCAGGCATCTTCAGGAGGGCCATGGTGTCGCTTTGCAGTTCAACCCGCACGTTGCGCTGCGGTGCGCGGCAGCACACGCCAGGCAAAGCCGGCAATGGCCGTCCACAGCAGCGTGCGCAGCGCCAGTGCCAGCACGGTGCGCTGCTCGTAAGCGCCCCCGCCCAGCACATGCAGGCCCAAGGCGGCAAAAATGAGCGCCGTCGCAACCGCAATGGCAAGCGCCAGCCAGGCCGCCCAGCGCTGTTGCCGCCACAGCCCCACGCCCGCCACCACATAGGCAAAGCCGGCCAGAAAGTTGAACCAAAGCACAAAGGGCACATAGGCACCGGCTGCGGCGCGCGCAGCGCCATCGATGAACAGCACTGCGCCTCCCTCCTTGAGGGTCAACAGGCCAAAGGCCACGGCCGCTATTGATACGGCCCGGGCCCAAGCGCTGCGCTGCATGTTTTTTGCCATGATTTTTCCTTGTGTGGGTTATTCGAGTGGGCGACCTTCACCCTTTTCCTCGTGCGTCACGCCGTCGCGGATGTGGTAGATCCGCTGGAAAGTGGGGATGATTTTTTCGTCGTGCGTGACGACGATGACGGCCGTTTCCAACTGGCGCGCCATGTGGTTGAGGATGCGCATCACGGCCAGGGCGCGTGCGCTGTCCAGGGGCGCAGTGGGCTCGTCGGCCAGGATGACGGGCGGGCGATTGACCAAGCCGCGTGCAATCGAGATGCGTTGCTGCTCGCCACCCGAGAGCTGGGCCGGCATGGCGCGCGCGCGGTGCTGCACATCCAGCGCCGTCAGCAATTCCAGCGCCCGCGCACGGGCCTGGGCATTGGGCACACCGGCCAGCATGGGCAACAACGCGACGTTGTCGGTGGCATCCAGAAAGGGAATCAGATAGGGCGCCTGAAAGACAAACCCGATCTTGTCGCGCCGCAGCGCGCGCAGGTCGCGCACCTTCCAGCCGTTGTCGAAGATCACCTCGCCGCCCAGAACCATGCGCCCCGCCGTGGGGTCGGTGACGGCGCCCAGGCATTTGAGCAGCGTGCTCTTGCCCGAGCCGGACGGCCCCACCAGCCCGACGACTTCGCCAGGACCGACTTGCAGGTTGACGTCTTTCAGCGCGTGCACGGCCGTGTCGCCCTTGCCGTAGCTTTTGCTCAGACCTTCCACGCGGATACCCTTGGCGGTCATGGCATCACCCTATGGCTTGTGCCGGATCCACCCGCAGCGCCATGCGGATGGCGACCACGCTGGCAATCACGCAGATGCCGAGCACAGCAAAGAAGCCGGCCACGGAATCCATGGGCAGGAGCAGCACGTATTTGGGAAAAAGCGGCGCGGCCAACGTGGCCGATATCTTGCCCACCACGAAGCCAATCACCCCCAGCGCCAGCGCCTGCTGCAGGATCATGGCGGCAATGGTGCGGTTGCGTGTGCCAATGAGCTTGAGCACCGCAATCTCCCGGATTTTGTCCATCGTGAGCGAATAAATGATAAAGGCCACGATGGCGGCGCTGACCAAGGCGAGGATGGCTAAAAACATGCCGATCTGCCGCGCCGATGTGGCGATCAGCTTGCTGACCAGGACTTCTTCCATCTGCGGGCGCGTGTAGGCCGTTAGGCGCTTCCAGCGCTGGATGGCACCGGCCACGTCGTGCGGCGCGTAGCCAGGCTGCACGGTCACCAGCACGGCGTTGACGAAGGCATTGGTGCTTTGCGAGGCGATCACGGCGTCCAGCAGGCCAGGCACCGCCGGGCGGTTGAAGGCCGGGTTGGCCTCGGTGCGGCGGCGGCTGTGCCAGATGGCATCGTTGTCTTTCAGGAACTGCGCCTCTTGCGCATCCTTGAGCGGGATGAACACCATCGGATCGCCGCTGGACGACACCATGCGCCGCGTCAGCCCGACCACGGTGTAGTGGTTGCGCCGCACCGTCATGCGCTCCCCCAGCTGAAAACCGGCCGCCACATCGGCCACGGCCTCGTAGTGGCCGCGCGTGATCTGGCGCCCATCTACCAGGTGCGGCGGCCAGCCTGGCGTGATGCCTGCCGGGCCTGGCGCGATGCCCACCACCATGGCGCGCACGTCGCTGCCGCCCTTGCGCACCTGCGTGGTCAGGTAGGTAACGTTGGCGGCCTGGGCCACGCCAGGCATCGCGAGGATGCCGCGGTACAGGTCATCCTGCAGGCTGGACGATTCGGCATAGGGCCCGAGCGTGTCTTTTTGTACCACCCAGATGTCGGCGCGGCTGTTGTCGAGCAGCGCCTTGCCATCGTCCACCATGCCACGGTACACCCCCGCCATGGTCAGCGTCACGCCGATCAGCAGGCCCAGGCCCACGCCGGTGAAGACGAACTTGCCCCAGGCATGCAGGATGTCGCGGCCGGACAGGCTGATCATGGCGCGCCCTTGGTGGCGCCCTTGGCCACGCGCTCCACCACATGGATGCGGCTGCGCGCGGTCAGGGGTTTTTCGCTGTAGACGACCACCTGGTCGCCCTCGTCCAGCCCCTGCAGCACCTGCACATGGCCGTCGAGATCGGCGCTGCCCAATTGCACCGGCGCGAATTGCAGCGTGCCATCGGCCCAGCGCCACACGCCGGTCTGGCCGCCCACGCGCTGCACGGCGGCATTGGGCAGCACGGGTTGCGCCGCCAGCGCGGGCAGGTCGATAGTCACTTCGGCCAGCTCACCCAGCGGCGGCAGAGGCGAGGGCAAGGCCTCGAACACCACCTTGGCCAGCGTTTCCTCGGTCACGGCATCGGCCAGCGGCTCGACGCGCAGCACGCGCCCCGCCAGCGCCTGGCCAGCGCGCGAGCGCAGCACCACGCGTGCCGGCAGGCCGGCCTTCAGACCCTGGGCGTTGATCTGGTCCAGACGCACGTTGATCCACAGGCTGGCCGGGTCCACCACCTCCACCACCGCCTGGCCCGCCACCACGGTGGTGCCGGGGTCGGCAAAGCGCAGCGTCACGAGGCCATCGGCAGGCGCCACCAGGCGCAAATGGCGCCGCTGCGTGCCGATGGCGGCGCGTTCGGCACGCACGCGCACCGCTTCGGCCTGGGCGGCCGCCACGGCGGCATCGGCCACCTGCAGTTCTTGCTGCTTGGCGGCGGCCAGCTCTTCACTGGTTGAGCGCACGGCCAACAATTGCGCATACCGCGTGGCCTGTGTCTGCGCATGGGCCTGACGGGCCTGGGCCTCGTGCAAGCTGGCTTGCACGCGCTGCAGTGCGGCCTCCTGGGCCACAAAGCGGTCATCCAGATCGACCGGGTCCATGGCGCCGAGCACCTGGCCGGCCTTGACATGGTCTCCCACCTCCACATCCAGCCGCTGGATGCGCCCGGCCACCGTGGGGCCAATTTTGGTGGTGGTGCGTGCGCTGGTGGTGCCCACGCCAAACAGCGCCGGCGTAAGCGCCTTGCGCTCGACCTTGGCCAGGGTAACCGCCACCGGCGCGAGCGGACCCGAACGCAGCACCACATAGACAAACAGCGCCAGCATGGGCACCACCACGGCCAGCAGGGCCAGCGTGCGGCCTGAGAGAGAGAATTTTTTCATGGAGGGCTCTCGTTTCCAGCCGCAATGCCGCGCTGGTAAATGGCAAAGACCCGGGCCGCGTCGCTGCGCATGCGCTGCATGTCGCCGGTGATGAGCGACTGCATTACCAGGCCCTGGATGGTGCCGATGAACAGTGTCGCCGCCGCCTGCACATCCAGCCCGGAGTGCAGCTCGCCCTGTGCCTGGCCTTGTTCAATGAGGCGCTTCAGGCGCATGCCATAGCTGGCGATGAGCGTCTGCACCATGCGCTTGGGGAGCGTCTCGCCCGCACGCTGCAATTCGCCAAAGATGATGCGCGGCGCGCCCGGGTGCTCGGCTACGAAGGCGACATGCGCCATGAACATGGCCCGCAGTGCGCCCAGGGGCGAGGCCACACCTTCGGCCGCGCGGTCGATACGCGCTAGCAATTGCGCGGCCACCCATTCCATCACCGCCTGCAAGATGGCGTCTTTGTTGGGAAAGTGCCGAAACAGCGCTCCCTGCGTCAGGTGCATGTGCTGGGCGATGGCCGAGGTGGTGATCTCACTCGGGTTTTGCGTGGCCGCCAAGGCCACCACGGCCTCGACGGTGACGGCGCGGCGTTCATCGGCTGGCAGGTGTTTGGGAGGGAGTGCCACGGTGCAGGCGCTTTCCAACAAAAAGTAAGTAACTTATTACTATCTTATCACTCTGTGCCATTTTCGGGGCGTTTCAGCGAAAAGATCCAGTCCGTTCGTGCATCGGGGGGACCTTTGTCACCTGATTCAGTGCGTTGATCAACAACATTCGCACTTGGACTGAAATGGGCCCTTACGGATCTTTCGCCAGCAGCGATGAATGAAAGAGCCTCCTGCCAGCGCGGCGCCAACAACAAAAATCAGGGGCCCACGCAACCGGACAGCACACGATGGCGCCCCTCATGCATGGCCGTGCACAATGCCATGCGAATGCCGTCGGATTCTCATGCAGGCCATGCTCTTGTGTCGCTGGAGCCGCATGCATGCGCCCCATCCCCCATCACGCCACCCCACAACGCCGCCCCGAAATGAACAAAAACCTTTGGCTGCTGGCCCTGTGCCAGGGACTTTTTCTGACCAACAACGTGGTCTTCATCGCCATCAACGGCCTGGTGGGCCTGCAGCTGGCACCGTTCGGCTGGATGGCCACGCTGCCCGTGATGGGCTATGTGGTGGGCGGCGCACTGTCCACCCCGCTGGTGGCGCGCAGCCAGGCGCGCTGGGGGCGGCAGGTGTCGTTCCAGATCGGGCTGGCGGTAGCGGTGCTATCGGCACTGCTGTGCGCGGTGGCGGCGTTTGCGGGCAACTTCTGGCTGCTGTGCACGGCCACGCTGGTGGCGGGCTACTACAGCGCCAACGGGCAGCTGTACCGCTTTGCCGCCGCCGAGCTGGCGGCCCCCGACTACCGCGAAAAAGCGGTTTCGCTGGTGCTGGCCGGTGGCCTGCTGGGCGCCATCGCCGGCCCCAACCTGGCCAGCGCCACGCGCACGCTGTTTCCCGTGCCGTTTGCGGGGGCTTACATCGCGCTGATGGGCGTGGCGCTCATCGCCATGGCGTGCATGGCCGCCATCCGTTTTGAAGCGCAGCCGCCGGTGCTCAACGCTGCGGGCCAGCCCGCCCGAGGTCGGCCATTGGCCGAGTTGATGCGGCAACCGGCCTTCCTCGTGGCGGTGCTGGGTGCCGCGCTGGGCTACGGCGTCATGAACCTGCTGATGGCCGCCACGCCGCTGGCCATGCAGGTGTGCGGCTTCGCTTTTGACAGTGCGGCGCTGGTGCTGCAGTGGCATGTGATCGGCATGTTCGCGCCGGGCTTTTTCACGGGGCACCTTATCAAGCGTTTGGGCGTGCTGCCCATCATGGGGGCGGGTGTGCTGCTGAACCTGGCCTGCGTGGCAGTG
>DAOPUP010000073.1:0-9242 GCA_035350655.1 Acidovorax sp.
CACCACTGGACCGACCGGCTTTTCAGCTTCACCACCACCCGCGACCCGGCGCTGCGCTTTTCCAACGGTCACTTCACCATGATCGGCCTGAAGGTCAATGACAAGCCGCTGTTGCGCGCCTACAGCATCGTCAGCGCCAACTACGAAGAGCACCTGGAGTTCCTCTCCATCAAGGTGCCCGACGGCCCGCTGACCTCGCGCCTGCAGCACATCCAAGTGGGTGACTCCATCGTCGTCGGCAAGAAGCCCACCGGCACCCTGCTGATCGACTACCTGCTGCCCGCCAAGCGCTTGTACATGCTGTCCACCGGCACGGGCCTGGCGCCGTTCATGAGCGTGATCCGCGACCCCGAGACCTACGAAAAATTCGAGGAAGTGGTGCTGGTGCACGGCGTGCGCCAGGTCGGCGAACTGGCCTACCACGACTACATCACCCAGGAACTGCCCCAGCACGAGTTCCTGGGCGAACTGGTCACCCAGCAGCTCAAGTACTACCCCACGGTCACGCGCGAGCCCTTCCGCAACCAGGGCCGCATCAATGACCTGATTGAAAGCGGCAAGCTGTTCACCGACCTCGGCATCCCGGCGCTGAACCCGCTGGAAGACCGCGTGATGCTCTGCGGTAGCCCCGAAATGCTGGCTTCGCTCAAGCAGATCCTGGAGCACCGCGACTTCGAGGAAGGCAACACCACCAAGCCCGGTGATTTCGTCATCGAGCGCGCCTTCGTCGAGAAGTAAGCGCCGTCTCAACCCCGGCCAGCAGCGGCTTTTGCCGCCCGCGCCGGCTCTGGCGCTGCCTGCTGCGCCGGCGCGGACGCCTCTTGCTGCGCCTCCTGCGGGTCGTCCTCCCCGGACGCCGCACCCTCACCATCGAGCCGCTCCATGTTGCCCAGCAGCTTGAGCAGGTAGTGCAGGGTGTGCGCCATGTCTCCCACCGAAAAATCCGCCAGCACCTGCCCGTAATAGCGGCGGATGTTCGGTTGCGCCTCGTTCACCCACACCTCGCGCCCTGATTCCGTCATGGTGATGCGCCGTGACCGGCGATCACGGCCGTCCGGCGCACTTCCCAGGTGGCCGTCCCGCTCCATGCGGCTGATCAGGCCCGACAGGTTTTGCCGGCTCACCATCAGGTAGCGGGCCAGGTCTCCCACGCTCATGCCGTCCTGCACCTCGGGGCGCGACAGCGCACCCAGCACGGCCCATTGCTGCGTGGTCAGCCCCTGGGCCTCAACCGCTCGGGTGCCGGTTTTATGCAACATATTTGCACATTGATACAAACGAAAGAACAAGCGATTGGCCAGCTCGATTCTTACAACTTCGCTGTTATCTATAGGGTTTTCCACTATTTTTCCTTCGATTTTTTGCTTGCACCGCACCCAGTCGAGTCCTAATATACGTCAATGTATTGACATATATTGCTTGCAAGGCAGCAGCATAGTTATCAGCATAGCAACCCGGCTTGCACCCACAGACCCTACGGAGAAAACCATGCAAAGATTTGACGGCAAGACAGTGATCGTGACTGGCGGCGGCGGCGGCATCGGCGGGGCCACTTGCCGCCGTTTTGCCAGCGAAGGCGCCAAAGTGGCTGTATTCGACATGAACCTCGAAGCCGCGGAAAAGGTGGCCGCGGACATCCGTGCCAACGGGGGCCAGGCGACTGCCTTTGCGTGCAACATCACCGACCGCGCCCAGGTCGATGCCGCCGTGGCCGCCACGCAAACGCAGTTGGGCCCCATCGCCGTGCTGGTGAACAACGCCGGCTGGGACGTGTTCAAGCCCTTCACCAAGACGGTTCCCGCCGAGTGGGACAAGCTCATCGCCATCAATCTCACGGGCGCATTGCACATGCACCACGCGGTGCTGCCGGGCATGGTTGAGCGCAAGGCCGGCCGCATCGTCAACGTGGCGTCTGACGCCGCACGGGGCGGCTCTTCGGGCGAGGCCGTCTATGCAGCCTGCAAGGGAGGCCTGGTGGCGCTGTCCAAGACCCTGGCGCGTGAACATGCCCGCCAGGGCATCACCGTGAACGTGGTCTGCCCCGGCCCCACAGACACCGCCTTGCTGGCCGGCGTGGCCGAAGGAGCGCGCGACCCCGCCAAGCTGATCGAAGCCTTCAAGAGCGCCATTCCGCTGGGCCGCCTGGGCCAGCCCGACGACCTGGCCAGCACCATCGCCTTCTTTGGCAGCGACGACGCCTCCTTCATCACCGGCCAGGTCATCAGCGTCTCGGGCGGCCTGACGATGCACGGCTGAAGACCTGTGCGCCTCCAAGGCTTGTCACGGCGTGTACTGCGCTGCCTCCCAAGGGGGCCCAGCACGCCTTGGGGAGGGGCCGGCGGCGTGCGGAGTGCCCACTCCATCTGAACCCATCACCCAAAAGGAATCACCATGAATTTCGAAGACATCCTGTACGAAGTGCGCAACGGCGTGGCCTGGATCATCATCAACCGCGCCGACAAGATGAACGCGTTTCGCGGCCAGACCTGTGACGAAATCATCAAGGCGCTGAACAAGGCCGGTTACGACCGCGATGTGGGTGCCATCGTGCTGGCCGGCGCCGGCGACCGGGCGTTCTGCACCGGCGGCGACCAGTCGGCACACAACGGCAACTACGACGGCCGCGGCACCATCGGCCTGCCCATGGAAGAGCTGCACACCGCCATCCGCGATGTACCCAAGCCCGTGATCGCCCGCGTGCAGGGCTTTGCGATTGGCGGCGGCAACGTGCTGGCCACCATCTGCGACCTGACCATCTGCTCCGACAAGGCGCAGTTCGGCCAGGTCGGCCCGAAGATGGGCTCGGTCGACCCCGGCTATGGCACCGCCTTCCTGGCCCGCGTGGTGGGCGAAAAGAAAGCCCGCGAGATCTGGTACCTGAACCGCCGCTACAGCGGCGAGCAAGCCGTGGCCATGGGCCTGGCCAACTTTTGCTTCCCCCATGACCAGCTCGACGCCGAAGTGCAGAAGATCGGCGAGGAGCTCTGCGAGCGCAGCCCCACGGCGCTGGCGATTGCCAAGCGCAGCTTCAATGCCGATACCGCCCACCAGGCCGGCATTGCGGGCCTGGGCATGTATGCCCTGAAGCTGTACTACGACACCGAAGAGTCGCGCGAAGGCGTCAACGCGCTCAAAGACAAGCGCAAGCCCGAGTTCCGCAAGTACGCGAAATAACGCGCCCACCCAGGAGACTGCCGATGAACCCGAACCCCTACATCGACGACGACCTGCAGGCGCTGGCCGACACGGCCCGCCGATTTGCCGAAGAGCGCGTCAAGCCCGGCTTCCTGGAGCGTGACAAGACCCGCGACCTGGACCGCGTGCTGTTGCGCGAGATGGGCGAGCTCGGCTTCATCTGCCCCGAACTGCCCGAGCAGTACGGCGGCCTGGGACTGGGCTGCCTGGCCGCCGGCGTGATCCACGAGGAAATCGCCCGCGCCGATCTGAGCTTCTCGTAACTGAACCTGCTGGCCTCGCTGAACGGCCAGATCCTTTCCAAGTACGGCAACCCCACGGTGGTCGGACCCTGGCTGCACAAGCTCACGCGCGGCGAGGCGATCTGCTGCATCGCCCTGACCGAGCCGCGCGGTGGGTCGGACGCCGCCAACCTGCGCCTGCGCATCGAACGTGACGGTGAGTTCTACGTCATCAACGGCGAAAAAACCTCCATCTCCGCCGCCGACCAGGCCGACATCGCGGTCGTTTTCGGCCGCACCGGCACGCCCGAAGATGGCGCCCACGGCGTCACCGCCGTGATGGTGCCCATGGACCAGCCCGGCATCACCACCAGCCGCTTCGACTGCCACGGGCAGCGCGCCATCGGGCGTGGCTCGATCTTTTTCGAGAACGTGCGCGTGCCCGTCACCCACCGCCTGGGTGACGAGAACAAGGGCTTCGTGCAGGTGATGCACGGCTTTGACTTCTCGCGCTCGCTCATCGGCCTGCAGTGCCTGGCCGTGGCCCGCGTGGCGCTGGAGGAAACCTGGGAATACATCACCCAGCGCCAGGCTTTCGGCCAGCCGCTCTCGGCCTTCCAGGGCGTGACGCACCCGTTGGCGCAGTACGACACCGAGGTCGAGGGCGCCCGCCTGCTGTGCCTGCAGGGCCTGTGGCTCAAGGACAAGGGCCTGCCCCACACGGCCGAGGCCGGCATGGCCAAGTGGTGGGGCCCCAAGCTGTCCTACGACGTGATCCACCAGTGCCTGCTGTGCTTTGGCCACGGCGGCTACGACCGCGGCCTGATGGAGCAGCGCCTGCGCGACGTGCTGGGCTTCCAGATCGGCGACGGCACGGCGCAGATCATGAAAACCATCATCGCCCGCGCACGGGCCGGCCGCAAATTTGTGCCTTCCTGAGGCCACACCCAATCACCACAGGTCACCCCACGCCACGGATCCCCACAACAACACCAGGAGACAAAACCATGGAATTCGATGCTGTATTGCTGCCCCCCCGCCGCGCCCGCATGGTGGCGCAGGGCCACTGGCATGACCGCACCATCAACGATGCGCTCGACGCCTGCGTGGCGGCCTGCCCCGACAAGCTGGCGCTCACCGCGCTGCAGGTGGAAACGGGCGCCACTACGCGCTTCACTTACCGCGAGCTGGCACGCATGGCGGACCGTATCGCCGTGGGCCTTGCGCGCCTGGGCGTGGGTCGGGGCGACATCGTGGCCTGCCAGTTGCCCAACTGGTGGCAGTTCACGCTGACCTACCTGGCCTGCTCGCGCATCGGTGCGGTGATGAACCCGCTGATGCACATCTTTCGCGAGCGCGAGCTGTCGTTCATGCTGCAGCATGGCGAGGCCAAGGTGGTGATTGCGCCCAAGACCTTCCGGGGTTTTGACTTTGAGCAAATGATTACCGCCCTGCAGCCCAGCCTGCCCCACCTCCAGCATGTGGTGGTGGTCGGTGGCACTGGCGCCAACAGTTTTGACGCCCTGCTCAGCGGCCCCAAGTGGGAAAAGCAGCCCGATGCCCAGGCCATCCTGACGGCCAACCGCCCCGGCCCCGACGATGTCACCCAGCTCATCTACACCTCGGGCACCACGGGCGAGCCCAAGGGTGTGATGCACTCGGCCAACACGGTAATGGCCAACATCGTTCCGTATGCCGAGCGCCTGCACCTGGGCGCCGACGATGTGGTGCTGATGGCCTCGCCCATGGCGCACCAGACCGGCTTCATGTACGGACTCATCATGCCCATCCTGCTGCAGGCCAGCGCGGTGCTGCAGGATGTGTGGGAGCCCCGCAAGGCCGTCGCGCTGATCAACGCGGAAAAAGCCAGCTTCACCATGGCCTCCACGCCGTTCCTCACCGATCTGGCCCGCACCGTCGCCGAGACCGGCATGGCCGTGCCCAGCCTGCGCACCTTCTTGTGCGCAGGCGCGCCCATTCCCGGTCCGCTGGTGGAACAGGCCCGCAAGGCGCTGGGCGCCAAGATCGTCTCGGCCTGGGGCATGACCGAGAACGGCGCCGTCACGCTCACCCGGCTGGAAGACGACGACGAACGTTCCTTCAACACCGACGGCTGCCCGCTGCCCGGCGTGGAAATCAGGGTGGTGGATATCGATGGAAAGCCGCTGCCCCCGGGCGAGCCCGGCAAACTGCTGCTGCGCGCGTGCTCCAACTTTGGCGGCTACCTGCACCGCCCGCACCTCAACGCCACGGATGCGGACGACTGGTTCGATACCGGTGACCTGGCCCGCATCGACGAGCGCGGCTATCTGCGCATCACCGGCCGCAGCAAGGACGTGATCATCCGCGGCGGCGAGAACATTCCGGTGGTCGAGGTCGAATCGCTGCTCTACCGCCACCCGGCCGTCGCACTGGCCGCCGTCGTGGCCTACCCCGACGAACGCCTGGGCGAGCGCGCCTGCGCCGTGGTGGTGCCCAAGCCCGGGCACACCATCGATCTGCCGGGACTGGTGCAGTTTCTGAAAGACCAGAAGATCGCCGTGCAGTACATCCCCGAGCGCCTGATCGTGCGCGATGTGATGCCTTCCACACCGTCCGGAAAAATCCAGAAATTCAAGCTGCGCGACATGCTGCGCGACGAAGCCACCTGAAGCAAACCACGCCATCCCATCACAACAACGGAGACAAAAAATGGCATTTCAATCCCCACTTTTCACGCGCCGCCACCTCGCCCGTGCCGCCCTGGCACTGTGCGCACTCGGCCCCCTGGGCGCCGCGCAGGCCCAGACACCCGCTGGCTGGCCCGGCAAACCCGTGCGCGTGGTCGTGGGCTTTGCGCCCGGCGGCAGCACCGATGTGATGGCGCGCATCCTGTCGCAGTCGCTGTCCGAGTCCCTGGGCCAGGCGGTCGTCATCGACAACAAGCCCGGCGCCAGCGGCAACATCGCAGCCGCCGAAGTGATCCGCGCGGCCCCCGACGGCTACACCTTCCTGATCGCCCCCACCTCGGTGGAGACGGCCAACCCCTCGCTGTTCAAGTCCACCATCCTGCCTTCGCGCGACCTGGCACCGGTGGGTGGCGTGGGCAAGACCCAGATGTACCTGGTGGGCAAGCCGCAGCTCGAGGCCAAGGACGCCCGCGAGCTGGTGGACCTGGCCAAGGCCCGGCCCGGCAAGCTGTCCTATGCCTCGGCCGGTGCCGGCACGCCCCCGCACCTGGCCTGTGAACTGTTCAAGCTGTCCACCGGCACCTTCATCACACATATCCCCTACCGCGGCGCGGCACCCGCGCTGCAGGATGTGATGGCTGGGCAAACCGACTTTGTCTGCGACCCCGGCATTGCCTTCCCGCATATCCGCACCGGCAAGGTCAAGCTGCTGGGCGTGGTGAGTGCCAAGCGTTCGCCCTTCTTCCCCGATGTCCCCACCGTGGGCGAGCAGGGTTTCAAGGACGCGGACCTCGACATCTGGTTCGGCATGTGGGCGCCCAAGGGCACACCGCCCGAAATCATTGCCCGCATGAACCGCGAACTGGCCAAGGCGCTGGCGTTGCCCACCACCAAGTCACGCTATGCCGACCTGGGCGCAGAGCCGGTTCCCCTGGAAACCGCCGAGTTCAAGACCCTGCTGGTGAATGAGGGCCAGCGGCTGTCCTCGCTGATCAAGGAACAAAAGATCATCGTGGATTGACAGCGACCTGGTGCCAGGCCACGGTGCCCGAAAAGGCCACCGATGGCCCTGCGTCACTACGCAATGGATAGCTGCCTAGACAGACTGGGCTGCCGCTGCAGGCCGTTGATGACGTCGATTGAGCCGGTCTGGAGAAAAGACGGCTAGAAGCGCCCCGCCCCGGGGGTCGCCGCCCATCCCCCCGGACTGGCGGGCACAAGCAACCCAGGAGCGAAACCGGCTTCAGACCAGCTGAAACCCCTTGCCGTCAAGCCGCACGGGCGCGCCTTCAGGCACGGGCTGCGAGCGCGTGAAGCGGCGCACCGAGCCATCGTCCATGCGCACGCGCACCTCGTACGCCGTCTGCGTGCGGGTGCGCTGCTCCACCGTGTGGCCCACATAGCCGCCCCCGACGGCGCCCAGCACCGTGGCGGCGGTGCGGCCCGATCCCTTGCCGATCTGGTTGCCCACCACGGCCCCCAACACGCCACCGGCGACCGCCCCCACGCCCGTGGCGGGGGCGGCATGCTGCACCGCCTGCACGGATTCAACACGGCCACAGACGGTACACACCGGGGCCCGGGCCATTTCCTGGCCAGGGCGCGCGGTGGCCTCGTCGCCATAGGCCGGCTGTGCAACGGACGGGAGTGTCTGCGGGTAGGCCCGGGCCGCAGCCCGTTGCACAGGCACAGATAAAGGCGCCTGATTTGCTGCATATTCAGAAGCATTTTGTGTTCGCTGATGAAGCACTACAGGCCTTTTTTCGTCAATGATTTCTGATTCCGGCGTGCGCGCCGCAGGCGCCACCAAGGCCTGGGTTTCGGCCACGGCGCCCGGGCGCTGCTGCGCCACCAGCGTGGCACCCAGCGCCAGCACGCACAGGCCCAGCGCGACAATGGTCGCCCACAGCCATTTCAGGGGCACGCCAGCGGGGGTCGCTGACAAAGGAGTGCTGGGCGCCGCAGCGGTCGTGGGTTGCATGTTTTTTGGCCTTTCTCAATAGTTCGAAACCGTCGCCTGCGACAACTCTCGCAGGTGTGCCTTGAAGTTACACACTGCCCCGCCCGGAATGCGCTGCGCCCGTGTAAGCGCGGGTAAGAGCAGGTACGAAGAGCTTTCAGCGATTTCTCAGGCGCACGCCGATGCAGCCGACGTCTCCTTGTCAAGACATCACGGCCCCCAGCCGGGCTGGCTATCGAACCGATGCGGCAGCCAACGCAGTCCGCCCCCGAACACGACGCCATCTGTGTGCGCTGCAGCGGACGCTATTGCATCCACCGCCCCGGGGCACCATTCAAGGCCCATCGGGCAACCGCCTTACACTCGGCCTGCCGTTGGGCAGGCAAGAAAACAGGACATCACTTATGCAGATTCGCTGCGCACTGGTCGGCATGCCCGGCTCGGGCAAATCCACCGTCGGCCGGCAGCTGGCACACCGGGCCGGGGTGCCGTTCATCGACCTGGACCATCGGCTGGAAAAGATGATCGGCACCACCATCCGCAGTTTCTTCGAGACCGAAGGCGAGGCGCGCTTTCGCGACCTCGAAGCGCAAGTGCTGGCCGAAGTGGCGCAGCAGCCCGGTGGCATGGTGCTGTCCACCGGCGGCGGCGCCGTGCTGCGCGCCGACAACCGTGCCGTGCTGCGCCAGTTTGGCGACGTGCTGTATTTGCGCGCATCGCCCGAAGAAATTTACAAACGCGTCAAACACGACAAGACCCGCCCCCTGCTGCAGGGCGGCAACCCCCTGGAAAAGCTGCGCGAGCTCTACGTCCAGCGCGACCCCCTGTACCGCGAAGCCGCGCACTACGTGATCGAGACGGGGCGCCCCTCGGTGAGCACGCTGGTCAACATGGTGATGATGCAGCTGGAGATGGCGGAAAGCGCCGCCGGGGCATCCCCCCTGGCGCCGGGCTGACGGCGGCCTCCCCCATCCGTTCGGACTTGTCGAAGTCAGTGCGCTCCCTGCAAACAGCCCTGCGACAACCTCCAGGCGAATGAATCTGTCTGAAGCTGGCATCTCATCAGGGCCAGATCAGCTTCTAATGCTTTTTTCATAAGCACCAGCAGCTCCTCATTTCATAGCATCACAAATTCGGTGCCAGAAGCCGCGCCAGCACCGCTTCGTCCATGCCCCGGCGCTGGGCCATGTCGTGCAG
>DAOPUP010000074.1:0-9229 GCA_035350655.1 Acidovorax sp.
GGCGCGGCTGGCCTGCTTGCGGGTGGTGGTGCCGCTGAAGATCACGTCCTGCATGGACTCGCCACGCAGCTCGCTGGCCTTGCTTTCGCCCAGCACCCAGCGCACCGCATCCATGATGTTGGACTTGCCGCAGCCGTTCGGCCCCACCACGCCGACCAGTTGCCCGGGCAGCATGAAGTTGGTGGGTTCAGCGAACGACTTGAAGCCGGAAAGCTTGATCGAGGTAAGACGCACGGGTCAGGGGCAGACAAAAAAAGGGGGGAACGCCCGGAATACCACCGGGGCCGCCCCCATCCCCGGGGAAAACCCGCGGTCGGGAGCCGGCCCGGAATGATACCGCGCCGTCCCGCCGCGTCCCGGCCCGGATGGCACCAGGCTGGCCATGGGCCCGCGTCGACCTGAAATATTGAATCAAATTGGCCGCCAATGATTGATTTACCTAGGCTTGAAGCTATCAATTTTGCACAAGCCTGCACTGAACCGGCGCCTCACGCATTGCGCATCCCGGCCACTGGGGCAAAGCGCCCCATGCCAGCCCTTGCACCGGCCCATGATCGAGCGGGTGCACCGCGACGACCCCAAACGCACCCTTGCGGAGCGCGCACAGGATGATGGAAAGCGGGTCGCTACCGCACACGCAGACAGGCTTGTTGGGCGCAGTACAAGGGCCTGTGCTGCCGGCCGATCACCTGGCCGCGGCACAATCGGGCGCCGACCTGCCAACCCGCCCCCAGCGCCCGTGGGGGCCCACCCTGCGCCCAAAGCGCACACCTGGACACCAGCCCATGCTCTACAACGCCCTGAAATTGGCCCATGTCCTGTCCCTCATCGTGTGGCTGGGCGGCATGGTCTTTGCCCATTTCTTCCTGCGGCCGGCGGTGCAGGCGCTGGAGCCGCTGCAACGCGTGCGATTGATGCATGACGTGCTCCAGCGTTTTTTGGCCGCCGTGGGCGTGGCGGTGCTGCTGGTGCTGGCCAGCGGCCTGTGGATGATCGGCCTGTTGGCGCACCAGGCAACCCAGGCGGGCGGCCACTTTGCCATGCCGCTGGACTGGACCACCATGGCCACACTGGGCCTGGTGATGATGGCCATCTTTGGCCACATCCGCTTTGCGCTGTTGCGTCGGCTGCAACGGGCGGTGGCGGCATCCGATGCGCCCGCGGGGGGCCGGGCCCTGGCAAGCATTCGCAGCTGGGTGGCGGTGAATCTGGCGCTGGGCCTGGCCATCGTGGTGGTCACGCTGCTGGTCTGACCCTGCCAGTCTGCCGCAGCGCGTGGCCTGCAGGCCGTGCTGCGGGCCCTGTGCAATGCGGCATCTGCCCTGGCGCCGCGTACCATGGCGGCCCAAGGAGTTTTGACTTTGTTCCGTTTCTTCGAAAGCCGCGTCCCCCCCTATCCCCCCGCCGAACCCCATCTGCCCCCCAAGGCATTCATGGCATTTGTGTGGGACGGCACCCGTGGCCTGCGCGGCTATGTGGCGGCCATGGCGGGCCTGTCTGCGGCCATCGCCATCTACGAAGCCCTGCTGTTTGCCGTGCTGGGCCATGTGGTGGACTGGATTTCCACCATGGCTCCGGGCGCCCTGTGGGCCGAGCGCAAAGGGGCGCTGATCGGCATCACCGCCCTGCTGCTGGGCTCGGTGCTGCTGGTGGCCTTGCAGACCAGCATCAAGCACCAGGTGCTGGCCATCAACTTTCCGCTGCGGCTGCGCTGGAACTTTCACCGCCTGATGCTGGGCCAGAGCATGGCGTTCTATGCCGACGAATTTGCGGGCCGCATCACCACCAAGATCATGCAGACCGCGCTGGCCGTGCGCGACATGATCTTCACTACCACCGACGTGGTGATCGGCATGGGCATTTATCTCGTCACCATCTTGGTGCTGCTGGCGGGGTTTGATGCGCGGCTGCTGCTGCCGTTTGCCGCGTGGATGCTGGCCTATGGCCTGGCCTGCGGGTACTTTGTGCCGCGCCTGGGCCAGGTGGGCAAGGCGCAGGCCGATGCGCGCTCGGTGATGACCGGACGCATCACCGATGCCTACACCAACATCGCCACCGTCAAGCTGTTCTCGCACACCCGGCGCGAGTCCGAATTTGCGCGCGCGGCCATGGACGCCTTCAAGCTCACCGGCTACGCGCAGATGCGGCTGGTGAGCCGGTTCGAGATCGTCAACCACCTCCTGGTGGTGGCGATGATCCTCTCTGCCTGCGGCACCGCGTTGTGGCTGTGGACCACCGGCGATGTGGGCGCCGGGGCCGTGGCCGCCGTCACGGCCATGACGCTGCGCGTGTCGGGCCACGCCCATTGGGTGATGTGGGAAATGACCACGCTGTTCGAGAGCGTGGGCACCATCCAGGACGGCATCAACACGCTGACCAGGCCGCGCACGGTGGTCGATGCCCACGATGCCAGGCCCCTCGCTGTGACGCAGGGCGAGGTGCGCTTCGAGAACCTGGGCTTTGCCTACGGCAGCGGCCCCGATGCCCGCCCGGTGATCGACCGGCTCAACCTGACCATCCGCCCGGGCGAGAAGATCGGGCTCATCGGCCGCTCGGGCGCGGGCAAGTCCACGCTGGTGAACCTGCTGTTGCGCTTTCACGATGTGCAGTCGGGCCGCATTCTCATCGACGGGCAGGACATTGCCCATGTCACCCAGGACAGCCTGCGCCGCCACATTGGCATGGTCACGCAGGACACCTCGCTGCTGCACCGCTCCATGCGCGACAACATCCTGTACGGCCGCCCCGACGCGAGCGAGGCCGACCTGCACCAGGCGGCCGAGCGCGCCGAGGCGGCCGACTTCATCGCCACGCTCAGCGACCTGCAAGGCCGCACGGGCTACGAGGCGCATGTGGGCGAGCGCGGCGTGAAGCTCTCGGGCGGCCAGCGCCAGCGCGTGGCGATTGCGCGCGTGATGCTCAAAGACGCGCCCATCCTGCTGCTCGACGAAGCCACCAGCGCACTCGACTCCGAGGTGGAGGCCGCCATCCAGCACAGCCTGCAGGGCCTGATGCAGGGCAAGACCGTGATCGCAATCGCCCACCGCCTGTCCACCATTGCGGCCATGGACCGGCTCATCGTCATGGACGCAGGCCGCATCGTCGAAGAAGGCACCCATGCGCAACTGCTGGCGCAGGGCGGCGTGTATGCACGGCTGTGGGGGCACCAGAGCGGCGGTTTCCTGGGCGAATCAGAAGAAGACTGAAGCCGGTGCGGCCGCTGCCAGTGCCCGCGAGAAAATTCAAGCCAAAACACCACAAAGCCCATATGAATAAAGCACCTATCGCTATGAAATATGAAGCAATCGGCGCAGTCATGGCGTTTGGACAAAACCTTCAGCTGAAGCTGATGGACGAGCCCGGCCCCGCCGCCTGCCGCTGCACCCCACCATGAACCCAGATTTCATCTCCATGCACATGCCCATCCCCACCGGCGAAGAACTCAAGGCGGCCCGCGTCGCCGCGGGGCTGAGCCAGGCCCAGGCCGCCGAGCTGATGGGCTACCCGCTGCAGACCGGCAGCCGGGGCGGCCTGCAGTCCCGCACCTGGCAAGCATTGGAAAGCAGCACCGACGACCGTGCCATGCAGGGACCGGTGTTTGCGATGTTTCTGCTGCTCACGGGCCAGCACCCCACCCTGTGCCTGGCCCCCCGAAGCGCCGCGACCATCGCCCCGCCCGCAGCGCACGGGCCCGGCTGACCAGAAGAGTCCTCCGCTCGCCCCACGCAGCCTTGCCTTGCTACGCCCGGGGTGGGCCGGGAGAGCCTGCCAGAGCCCCTGCCCCGCAGCAGCTTGCAGGGCATCACCCTGCATGCCAACTCGGGAATTCAATAGTTGCAAAGACAATCATTGTCTAAACAATTAAATTCCCCGGAATGACTCTTCCGCCAAAAAAATCGTCCGCCCCCGGGTTTTATGCCCCCGACCGCCTGGCGCCCGAAGACAGCGTGGGGTACCTGATGCGCAAGGTGATGTCATCCATTCGCACCCAGGCCGACGCCCAGCTGTCCGCGCACGACCTGACCTACGCGCAGTGGCTGCCGCTGTACATGATCTCGCGCTGCGAATCCGCCACCGTAGCCAGCCTGGCGCGGGACCTGGAGACCGACCCCGCCGCCATGACCCGCGCGCTGGACCGACTGCAAGCCAAAGGCCTGGTGCTGCGCCAGCGCTCCACCACCGACCGGCGCGTGGTGCAACTGGCCCTCACCGACGACGGGCGCACGGTGGCCGCGCAGGTGCCGGCCGTGCTGGCCGACGTGCTCAACGGCCACCTCAGCGATTTCACCCACGACGAATGGCAGTTGCTGCTGGGCCTGCTGCGTCGCATGCTGACCAATGGCGAGGCGCTGCGGCAGCAAACACCGCCTTCCCCTCCTGCCGCCCCTTGAGGGACCTGTCCTTCGGAGACCCCTGTGACCCGCACCGCCCCTTCCCTGTCCACCCCGTCCACCCCATACGCCATGGCAGCCCACCTCGCAGTATCGGCCAGTGCATTGGCAGCCGCGCTCTTCCTGGCCAGCTGCGCCAGCCCCGGCCCCAGCCACAGCCCACTGGCGCAGACCACCGCATCGGCCGTGGGCCTGAGCGCAACAGCCACCGACACCACGGCACCCTCCGCATGGTGGCAAGCCCTGGGCGACGAGCAGCTCAACCACTTGGTCGACCAGGCCCTGCAAGGCAACCCCAGCCTGGCCGTGAGCCGTGCCCGCCTGGAGCAGGCCGTGGCCCTGAGCCAGGCGCGCGAAGCCGCCAACGGCCCGCAGGCCACGCTGGGCGTGGACGCCACGCGCCAGCGCTACTCCGCCAACGGCCTCGTGCCCGCCCCCATCGCGGGCCACACCTACGACAGCGGCACGGTGCAGGCCTCGCTGAGCTGGGCGCCAGATTTCTTTGGCCAGCACGCGGCTGAACTGCAGGCCGCGTTGGGCCAGGCCCGCGCGGCCCAGGCCGATGCCGCCGCTGCAGCCAACCAGCTGGCCACCCAGGTGGGACGCAGCTATGTGGCGCTGGCCCGGCTGGTGGCGCAGCGCGACGTGGCCTCGCGCGCCCTGGCCCAGCGCGAAGCGCAACAGCAGCTGACGCAAGAGCGCACCGCCGCCGGCCTCGACAGCCAGGTGGAGCTGACGCAGGCACAGGCCGCCGTGCCCGATGCGCGCACCCAGATCGAGGCGCTGGAGGAACAGATCACCCTGGGACGCCGCCAGCTGGCCGTGCTGACCGGCCAGGCGCCTGACGCGCTGCCCACGCTCACACCCCGCCTCACCGCACTGCAACCCACCGCCGTACCCGAGATGCTGGGTGCCGACCTGCTGGGCCGCCGCCCCGACGTGGTGGCAGCGCGCTGGCGCGTGGAGGCCGCCACCCAGGGCGTGAGCAGCGCGAAGAGCGAGTTCTATCCCAACATCCA
This sequence comes from Acidovorax sp., assembly GCA_035350655.1. Classification (GTDB taxonomy): domain Bacteria; phylum Pseudomonadota; class Gammaproteobacteria; order Burkholderiales; family Burkholderiaceae_C; genus Acidovorax. Next base: position 5,411 of record DAOPUP010000074.1, read on the forward strand.
CATCAGCGCCTTCATCGGCCTGAACGCACTGGGGCTGGACCGGATGTTCAACGGTAGCTCGCGCCAGATGGGCGTGACACCCGCGCTGCGCCTGCCCCTTTTTGACGGTGGCCGCCTGCGCGCCCAGCTCGGTGGCCGCCAGGCCGAGCTGGACGCTGCCATTGCGCAATACAACGGCGCCGTGCTCGATGCCGTGAAGGAAGCCGGCGACGCCCTGGCGTCCATCCAGTCGCTCACCCGCCAGCAGGCATTGCAAGACGCCGCGGCTGCCAGCGCCGAAAAGGCCTACCGCTTTGCACAAGAGCGCTACCGCGCAGGCCTGGGCAATTACCTCGTGGTGCTCGCCACCGAAAGCCAGGTGCTGGCCCAGCGCCGCCTGGCCGTGGACCTGCGCGCCCGCCAGCTCGATACGCACCTGGCGCTGATGAAGGCGCTGGGCGGCGGCTGGACGGACGACACCGCGGCACGATGAAACGCCCCCTGAGCCGCTTCGCGCCGTCCCCCTCTCTCGCTTCGCGGGAGGGGGACGCACCCGTTGACCTGGAAAGACAGTACCACGGGTGCACTGGCCTAGGCCGCGCCAGTTTCGTACTCACCGGCAATGACCGGACCCACCAACAACCACACAACAACACATTCCTGAAAGATCACCGCCATGAGTGAACCCCTGACCGCCCACGAAGCCAACACAGCCCGCCGCCGCGGCCTGACCGTGATTGCCGCCGCCGTGGCCCTGGCCGCAATCGGCTGGGGCGGCTGGCACTGGTTCAACGCGCGCCACGTGGAGACTACCGACAACGCCTATGTGGCGGGCAACGTGGTGCAGATCACGCCCCAGGTGGGCGGCACCGTGGTATCGATTGGCGCGGACGACACCGACTACGTGAAGGCCGGTCAGTTGCTGGTCAAGCTGGACCCGGCCGACGCCCGCGTGGCGCTGGAGCAGGCCGAGGCCCAGCTGGCGCAAACCGTGCGCGAAGTGCGCACGCTGTATGCCAACAATTCCACCCTCCAGGCCCAGGTCAGCCTGCGCAGCGCCGACCTGGCGCGCGCCCAGGCCGATGTCGCCCGCGTGCAGGCCGACGCCGCCCGCGCGCAGGACGACGTGAACCGCCGCCAGCCGTTGATGGTCAGCGGCGCTGTGGGCAAGGAAGAATTCCAGCACGCCACCGCCCAGGTGGCGGCCGCCAAGAGCACGGTGGCCGCCGCACAGTCGGCTGTGCACGCAGCGCAATCGGCCGTCCTGGCCGCGCAGGAACAGCTGGCCGCCAGCCAGACCCAGACCGATGGCATCGCCATCGAGCAGCACCCCAACGTGCTGCGGGCCTCGGCGCGCGTACGCGAGGCTTATCTTGCAGTGCAACGCACCCAGCTGGTGGCCCCGCTCGACGGCCATGTGGCCAAGCGCGGCGTGCAGGTGGGCCAGCGTGTGCCGGCCGGCGCCCCATTGATGACGCTGGTGGCGCTGAACGACCTGTGGGTGGACGCCAATTTCAAGGAAAGCCAGCTGCAGAACCTGCGCATCGGACAACCGGCCGAACTGGTGGCCGATGTCTACGGCACCAGGGTCACCTACCGCGGCACCATTGCCGGCCTGGGCGCTGGCACGGGCTCGGCCTTTGCGCTGCTGCCCGCACAGAATGCCACTGGCAACTGGATCAAGGTGGTGCAGCGGGTGCCTGTGCGTATTGCTCTGGACCCCAAGGAAGTGGCCGCGCACGCGCTGCGCGTGGGGCTATCCATGGAGGTGAAGGTGGACACGGCCGACCAAAGCGGCAAGGCCCTGGCCGACACCCAGCGCACCGCGCCCGTGGCTGTCACCACCGTATTTGACGAGCAGCTCAAGGCGGCTGATGACGATGTGGCAAACATCATTGCCGCCAACCTGGGCCGCAAGGCCCCCGCAGGCAGCGCGCGCACGCCCCGGCCAGGCACCTCCCAGGCCATGCAGGCGCCCCAGGTTGCCGCGCCCCTGCGCGCTGCCGCGCAGTAAGCAAAGGCCCGCATGACCGCCGCCACCCCCACCGCGGGCCAGACACAGCCGCCTGCGCCTGCCACCCCAGCCGCACCCGCAGCACACCCGCCACTGCAGGGCACCGCCTTGCTGCTGGGCACGCTGTCGCTGTCACTGGCCACGTTCATGAATGTGCTGGATTCGTCCATTGCCAACGTTTCCATTCCCGCCATCGCCGGCGACCTGGGCGTCAGCCCGGGCCAAGGCACCTGGGTCATCACCAGCTTTGGCGTGGCCAACGCCATCTCGGTGCCGCTCACCGGCTGGCTCACGCAGCGCTTTGGCGCGGTGCGGCTGTTCACCATGAGCGTGCTGCTGTTTGTGCTGACCTCATGGCTGTGCGGCTTTGCCTCGTCGCTGGAAATGCTGGTCTTTTTCCGCGTGCTGCAGGGCCTGGTGGCAGGGCCCATGATCCCGCTGTCGCAAACCCTGCTGCTGGCCAGCTACCCGCGCGCGCTGGCGGGCACGGCGCTGGCGCTGTGGGGCGTGACCACGCTAGTGGCGCCCGTGGTGGGGCCACTCCTGGGCGGCTGGATCACCGACAACATTTCATGGCCGTGGATCTTCTATATCAACGTGCCCGTGGGCCTGCTGGCCGCCGCCCTGACCTGGGGCATCTACCAAAAGCGCGAAACGCCCACGTGCAAGCTGCCCATCGACACCGTGGGCCTGTCCCTACTGGTGTTGTGGGTGGGCGCGCTGCAACTCATGCTCGACAAGGGCAAAGAGCTTGACTGGTTTGCCTCCAACGAAATCATCCTGATGGCCGTGGTGGCCGCGGTGGCATTTGTCGTGTTTCTGGTGTGGGAGCTGACCGACAAGCACCCGGTGGTGGACCTCAAGCTGTTTGCGCGGCGCAATTTTGCCTTTGGCGCGCTGTCGCTGTCGGTGGCTTATGCCCTGTTCTTCGGCAACGTCGTGCTGCTGCCGCTGTGGCTGCAGCAGTGGATGGGCTACAGCGCCACGGCGGCGGGCATGGCGCTGGCGCCGGTGGGCCTGTTTGCCATCCTGCTGACACCGCTGGTGGGCCGCAAGGTGGGCCAATGGGACCCGCGCCGCATGGCCACGGGGGCGTTCATCGTGTTTGGCGTGGTGCTGTGGATGCGCTCGCAGTTCACCGTGCAGACCGACTTTGTGCACATCCTCATCCCCACGCTGCTGCAGGGCGCCGCCATGGCGTTCTTCTTCATCCCGCTCACCACGCTCACGCTGGCAGGCCTGCCGCCTGAGCGCATTCCGGCCGCCGCCGGCCTCTCCAACTTTGTGCGCATCACGGCCGGGGCCATGGGTACCTCGATTGCCACCACGCTGTGGGAAAGTCGCGCGGCACTGCACCATGCGCACCTGACCGAAGGGCTGGTGCAGGGCCAGGGCGTGTTTGCCACCACGCTGGACAACCTCATGGCATCGGGCCTCACGCAGATGCAGGCGCTGGCCCAGGTGAACCGGCTGATCGACCAGCAGGCCTTCACGCGGGCCGCCAACGACATCTTTCTGGGCTCGGCCGGCCTGTTCCTGCTGCTGATCGGCCTGATCTGGCTGACGCGACGCCCTGCCCGTGCCACCGGGGCCGGGGCAGTGGATGCGGGCGGCGCGCATTAAGCATCAGGTCCCTTGGCATTCCGCCAGGGCGCCAGCCCCCTCATGCGCCGGGGAAGCAGTTGGCAGTTCCTCCACGCGGGCCCCAACAGGCGGCCACGGCCAACGCATGAATCCATGCAGCGACCAGGCTGCGGGCCTGGCTTTGCTGGTCAGGGGCCCACCAGGTCCTTGACCTGCTGCAGCGCGGCCGGATCATCCATGGT
>DAOPUP010000075.1:0-9145 GCA_035350655.1 Acidovorax sp.
TGCCCATCGTCACGCTCACACTTTTCAGCAAGGATGCCGACGCTGGCGCCTTTGCACTCGAGCGCGTGGCCCACAGCATGGAGTCTGAAATCAAGCGCGTGGCAGGCACGCGCGAAGTGCAGACGGTGGGCGGCCCTGGCCGGGCTGTGATGGTGCGCCTGGACCCGGCACGCATGGCCAGCACCGGCACCACCGTGCAGGACCTGCGCAGTGCGCTGCAATCGGCCAACATGGGCATGCCCGTGGGCGAGCTGATCGCCGGCAACCAGGCGGTGGCAGTGGAGGCAGGCCCGTTCCTCACGCAGGCCAGCGATGTGGCGGAGTTGATGGTGGGGGTGCGTGGCGGCAAGCCGCTCTTTCTGAAAGACATGGCCGAAGTCAGCGATGGCCCCCTGCCTCCCAGTCGATATGTGTGGCACGGCAAATCGGAGGCCAGCGGTGGCGGTGAGTCTCCTGCGGTCACCTTGCTGGTGACCAAGAAGCCGGGCGAAAACGCCATCGACGTGGCCAACGCCGTGATGCAAAGGGTGGTGCAGCTGCGCAACACGGTCATTCCGGAGGGTGTGGAAGTGGCCGAAACGCGCAATTACGGTGCCACGGCCAATGACAAGGCGCAAAAGCTCATCCAGAAACTGCTGTTCGCCACGGCGTCGGTGGTGGCGCTGGTATTCATTGCACTGGGCCGGCGCGAGGCCGCCATCGTGGGCACGGCCGTGGTGCTGACGCTCACGGTGACGCTGTTTGCCTCCTGGGCGTGGGGGTTCACGCTCAATCGCGTGTCGCTATTTGCCCTCATCTTCTCTATCGGAATATTGGTGGACGATGCCATCGTGGTCGTTGAAAACATTCACCGGCACCAGCAGCTCTTTCCGGGCAAGACACTCGCGCAGATCATTCCGGGCGCAGTGGACGAAGTGGGCGGCCCTACCATCCTGGCCACGTTCACGGTGATTGCCGCGCTGCTGCCCATGGCTTTTGTGTCGGGCCTGATGGGCCCCTACATGAGCCCGATCCCCATCAACGCCAGCATGGGCATGCTGCTGTCGCTGGCCATTGCCTTTGTGGTCACCCCTTGGCTGGCGCGCTTATGGATGAAGGCGCATCCCGCGCAAGGCGGCGGTGCAGGCCATGCCCATGCTGCGCCCTCAGGCATGGCAGCCCGCATCACCCCGCTTTTCACACGCATCTTCACGCCCTTGCTCGACGACCAGCGCGGCAGCCGCAACCGCCGCCTGCTCGGTTTGGGGGTGGCGGTGCTGATTGCGCTGTCGGTGGCCCTGCCCGCCACGGGACTGGTGCTGCTCAAGATGCTGCCGTTCGACAACAAGTCCGAGTTCCAGGTGGTGGTGGACATGCCTGCGGGCACCCCGGTGGAGCAGACCGCTGCGGTGCTGCACGAACTGGGCGCCTACCTGGCCACGGTGCCCGAGGTGACCGACTACCAGGCCTATGCGGGCACGGCCGCACCCATCAACTTCAACGGATTGGTGCGCCAGTATTACCTGCGCGCAGGGGGCGATGTGGGCGACATCCAGGTGAACCTGGTGGACAAATCACACCGCAAGGACCAGAGCCATGCCATTGCCACACGCGTGCGCCCTGCCCTGCAGCAGATCGGGCAGCGCATGGGTGCCAATGTGAAGGTGGTTGAAGTGCCACCAGGGCCGCCGGTGCTGTCGCCCATCGTGGCCGAAATCTATGGCCCCGAAGCCGAAGGTCGGCGCCAGATGGCCAAGGCCGTGCGTGCAGTGTTCAGCCAGACCGCCGGTCTGGTGGACGTGGATGACAGCAGCATTGCCAGCGCGCCGCGCAAGCTTTTGCTGATCGACCGGCGCAAGGCCGCGCTGCTGGGCATACCCCAGCAGGCCATTGTGGGCACGCTGCGTGCTGGCTTGGCGGGTGAAGCCGCCACTTACCTGCACGACGCCAGCAAATACCCCGCGCCCGTGGTGCTGCAGCTGCCCGAGGAAAGCCATGGCGACTTGGCTGCGCTGCTGCAGCTGACGGTGCGCGGCGCGTCGGGCAAGCAGGTGCCGATCAGCGAACTGGTGACGGTGAGCGACACCGTGCGCGAGCAGCCTATTTATCACAAGGACCTTCTGCCGGTGAACTTTGTGGTGGCCGACATGGCTGGCAAGGTGGACAGCCCGCTGTACGGCATGTTCCAGATGCGCGGCGATATCGCGAAGATCCAGACGCCAGGCGGCGGCCCGCTGGTGGAGTATTTCGTGCGGCAGCCAGCGGACGCGCTGCGCGACTACGCCATCAAATGGGACGGCGAATGGCAAATCACCTTCGAAACCTTCCGCGACATGGGTGCCGCCTATGCGGTGGGTTTGATCCTCATCTACCTGCTGGTGGTGGCACAGTTCGGCAGCTACCTCACGCCGCTGATCATCATGGCGCCGATTCCGCTGACCATCATTGGCGTGATGCCGGGCCATGCCCTGCTGGGCGCGCAGTACACGGCTACCAGCATGATCGGCATGATCGCGCTGGCCGGCATCATCGTGCGCAACTCCATCTTGCTGGTGGACTTCATTCATTTGCAGGTGCGGGAGGGCAAGGCCCTCAAAGACGCCATCGTGCACTCGGCCATTACCCGCGCCCAGCCCATTGTGCTGACGGGGCTGGCGGCCATGATTGGTGCGTTCTTCATCCTCGATGACCCGATCTTCAATGGCCTGGCCATTTCGCTGATTTTCGGCATCTTTGTCTCCACCGTGCTCACGCTGGTGGTCATCCCTACGCTGTATTACGCGGCCTACCGCAAGCAGCACCGGCACCCTGGCAGCGGCCAGTCCGTTTCCGGGCAATCCATTTCACCCGCCGGCAATAGTGGCCCGACAGAGGCTGCGCCGCACTGACTCACTGATATGCACTGATTTTCAACAAGGCACCACAGGAGACAAACCATGGCCCATATCGTCGTTATCGGAGCAGGCATTGGCGGCATGCCCGCAGCCTACGAGTTGCGCGGCAAGCTGTCCACGCAACATCGCGTCACCGTGATCAGCGCGGTGGACTACTTCCAGTTCGTGCCCTCGAATCCCTGGATCGCGGTGGGCTGGCGAAAACGCGACGATATCGTGCTGCAAATCGGCCCGCTGCTGCAGCGCAAGGGCATTGATTTCATTGCCAGCGCTGTCCAAACCATCGACGCCACCGGTAACAGCGTCACGCTGGCCAACGGTCAGACCGTGCCTTACGACTATCTGGTCATCACCACCGGCCCGCGCCTTGCATTCGAGGAAGTGCCTGGCGCAGGCCCCATCGACGGCCACACGCACTCCATCTGCACGGTGGACCATGCCCTGGGCTTCTGGGCAGACTACGAGAAGTTCCTTGAAAACCCCGGGCCGATGGTGATTGGCGCCATGCCCGGCGCCAGCTGCTTTGGCCCGGCGTATGAGTTTGCCTTTATCGTTTCGGCCGACCTGCGCAAGCGCAAGCTGCGCCACAAGGTGCCCCTCACCTATGTCACCAGCGAGCCCTACATCGGCCACCTCGGCCTGGGCGGCGTGGGCGACAGCAAGAGCATGCTCGAGAGCGAATTGCGCGGCCAGGACATCAAGTGGATCACCAACGCCCGCACCACGCGCGTGGAAGACGGCAAGATGATGGTGGACCAGCTCGACGAACAGGGCAACCTGATCAAGCAGCACGAGTTGCCATTCAAGCTCTCGATGATGCTGCCCGCTTTCAAGGGCGTGGACGCAGTGGCCGCCGTGCCCAACCTGTGCAACCCGCGCGGCTTTGTGCTGATCGACGAGCACCAGCGCAGCAAGGCCTACCCCAACATCTTTGCAGCGGGCGTGTGCGTGGCCATTCCGCCCGTGGAAGTGACGCCCGTGCCCACCGGCGCACCCAAGACCGGCTACATGATCGAAACCATGGTGTCGGCCATCGTGCACAACATCGCGGCCGACCTGGAAGGCCACCCCGCCACCGCCACCGCCACCTGGAACGCCATCTGCCTGGCCGACATGGGCGACACCGGCGCAGCCTTTGTGGCGCTGCCGCAGATTCCGCCGCGCAACGTCAACTGGTTCAAGAAGGGCAAATGGGTACACCTGGGCAAGATCGCATTCGAGAAATATTTCCTCAGCAAGATCAAGTCTGGCAATACCGACCCGATCTACGAGAAATATGTGCTCAAGATCCTGGGCATCGCGCGCCTGCAAGAGCCCTCTGGCCCCAAGTAAACCTGCAACCTTTTTTTTCCATCCTTCAACTTCGGAGATTCACAATGACCTCTTGGCAACTCGTTCGCATCATCGGCGGCTTCTTCATCCTGCTGTCGCTGGCCCTGGGCGTAGCGGGCAGCCCCATCTTTCACAACGCCAACTGGCTGTGGTTTACCGCCTTTGTGGGCGTCAATCTGCTGCAAAGCGGCTTCACCCGGTGGTGCTTGATGGAAACCATCATGCGCAAGCTGGGCGCGGCGGCAGGCAATTGAGCGGAGGTCACACCATGCGCATGAAGCCGCTGTGGGCTGCTTTGCTGGCGCTGGGCCTCACGGGCGCCCACGCGGCCGACCTGCTGCAGGCCTGGCAGGCTGCACGCCAGCATGACCCCGACATGGCCGTGGCGCAGTCTGCGCTGCAGGCGGGCCAGGCGCGGCGAGATCAGGCCAGCGCGCTGTGGCGCCCCACGGTGGCTGCCACGGCGGCGGGGGGTGCCATGGGCTCCAGAACCTCGACCGCCGGGGCGTCGTTCTCTGCGCCCGCAATGGGCACCTCGTCAGATGTGGCGTTCAACACGTCGGTGGACAACGGCCCGGGGGCGCGCTGGAGCATTGGTGCCCGCATGCCCATCTACAGCCCCGAACGCACGGCGCAGGGCCGCAAGCTCACGCTGTCTGCCGATCTGGCCGATGTGCAGTGGCAGGCTGCCGAACAGGCCCTCATGCTGCAAACCGCCGAGCGCTACTTTGCCGTGGCGCTGGCGCAGGACGCACTGCGCCTGCTGCAGCGCCAGCAAACGGCCGTCAACAAGGCACTGGTGGAGGCGCAAGACCGCTTTGAACTGGGGGATGCTCCCGTCACCGACACCCACGAAGCCGCTGCGCGCGCCCGTGGCATCGATGCGCAGGTGCTTGCAGCCGAGGTGGATTTGCAGATCGCCCAGCGCGCCCTGGCGGACACCACCGGCTGGTCGGTCGACGCGCTGCAGGTGGCGCCGGCACCGGCTTTGCTGGCCTCCCCCGCCCTGCCTGCCCTGCCCCAGTGGCTGGATCAGGCGGCAGCAGCCAACCCTGGCCTGCGCCAGCAAACCTTGGCCGTCGAGGTGGCGCGCCAGGATGTCGCCCAATATGCCCGCGGCGCAGGCACCACCGTGGACCTGGTCGCACAGGCAAGCCGCGAGCACCTGAGCGGTGCGGGCCGCTACGGCCACGGCAGCAACACCGCCCAGCAGCACATGGTGGGCGTGCAGGTCACCGTGCCGCTTTACACCGGCGGCCAACGCAGCGCACGCCAGCAAGAGCTGCTGCACCTGCAGACCAAGGCCGAAGCCGAACTCGATCGCGCACGCCAACAGGTGGCGCAGCAAACCCGCGCCGCGTGGCTGCGCCTGCAGTCAGGCGCAGCGCGCACCGAGGCACAGAACGCAGCCCTGCGCGCCAGCCAGGCCCGCCTGGATGCCACCCAGCTCGGCCGCCAGGTAGGAGACCGCACCACGCTGGACCTGCTCAACGCGCAAAACGATGCGGCCGGTGCCGAGCTGGCCATGGCGCAGCTGCGCACATCCCTCACGCTGGAGCGCCTGCGCCTGCTGGCCTTGACGGGGCAACTGGACGAACGTGCATTGCACGCCGCCACCGTGGATGCGCCGGCCCCGAAGTAACCCCATTCATCTTCCCAGAGACACCATGGAAACCACCACACTCCCGCCGCCCGCCGCGCCCCTGGTCGTTGATGTGCGCTCACCCGGCGAGTTTGAAGCCGGCCATGTGGACGGCGCCATCAACCTGCCGCTAGACCGCCTGGGCGCCGATTGCGCGCAAGTCTTGCCGAACAAAGCCACGCCCCTTGTGCTGTGCTGCCTGTCGGGTGCACGCTCGGGCATGGCGGCGCAGTGGCTGCGGCAGCAGGGATACCAGCAGGTGGCCAACGGCGGCTCGGTGGGCAGCGTGGCGCTGCAGCTGCAGCGTCCCATACGCCGCGGCTGAGGTAGCGCAACCCTGCCCGTTTTATCTTTTGTATATTTCTACACACCACAAGGAACCGCCATGAAAACCGCCCACGACCTGGTCACCGCCGCAAAAACCCGGGCCCAGGAAATCCCCGTGGACCAGGCCGAGCAGGCCATCCGTGAAGCCGACGTGCTGATCGACGTGCGCGAGGCCGACGAATACCACGCAGGACACCTGCCCGGCGCTATTCATGCCTCGCGCGGCCTGCTGGAGTTCAAGCTCAGCAGCACCCCTGCGCTCGAGTCGCGCGACCTCAAGGTGGTTGTGTATTGCAAGACCAGTGGCCGTGCAGCGCTGGCCGCATGTGCCATGCAGGACATGGGATATCTGCAGGTGCAATCGATTGCCGGGGGGTTTGATGCCTGGGTGGCAGCCGGCAAGCCCGTGGTCAAACCCGAGGCGCCTTCGTTCGAGTAACCAGGTGAAGCGGCTTGCGGGCCGCTCTGCCTTTTCGCAAAGCAGCCCGCTCAAGGGCTGCAAAGTCCCAAAGCAAAGGAAAAATCATGAAAATCAACGTTGGAACCATTGATCGTGTCTTGCGCATCGTGGCCGGACTGGTGCTGATCGCACTGGCTGCCACCGGCACCGTGGGCTGGTGGGGCTGGCTGGGCGTGGTGCCTTTGGCCACCGGCCTGTTCCGCTTTTGCCCCGCCTACACGCTGCTGGGCATCAACACCTGCCCCCTGAAGCGATAACTGACGCAGCCCTGGCCGCGCGAGAGCGGCGGATGGGGCCGCGCCAGCCAGCGGCCCCGAAAGTGATTTTTTCGACCCGCCTGTTTTGACTCCTTATTTCATGGAATTTCAGTCATGAGTACCTTTGACCATGCAGGTCTGATACACAACATCAATGAAAGCCTGGCCACCTTCCGCAAGGCCCAGCCTGACGCCATGCGCGGGTTTGCCCAACTCGCCCAGGCCTCCATGGCCGAGGGCGCGATCAGCGCCAAGCACAAAGAGCTGATTGCCCTGGCCATTGGCGTAAGCCAGCACTGCTCAGGGTGCATCGGCTTTCACGTCAAGGCACTGCTGAAACTGGGCGCCACACGCGCCGAACTCGAAGAGATGCTGGCCGTGAGCGTCTACATGGGCGGCGGGCCATCGTTGATGTACGCAGCCGAAGCCCTCAAGGCCTGGGACACCATGGCCGAAGCCCACACCGCCTGAGCTCAAGCCCAAACTGCCTATTCAAAGGGCAAAGGTACGTTTTTCCGGATTTATACAAAAATAGCTACCAGCGCTTATGGATAAAGCGCAAGTAGCTATTTTTTTAATAGCAACCATCCACCGCACTCACCCGTCTGTGCGCATGCGGTACACCGGGCTCAGGCGCACGCCCCCTGGGGTTGCGACAGCGCCTGCAGGTCATCTGCCTCGGTGGTAGTAATGCGGTGGCCGCTCAGGCCCAGTTTGGCCAGCAGTTGCACATCGGCTTCCACATCAGGGTTGCCGGTCACCAGCAATTTATCGCCATAAAAAATCGAGTTGGCCCCGGCCATGAAGCACAGCGCCTGCACCGCATCACCCAACTGCTGGCGGCCTGCCGACAGGCGCACGCGGGCCTTGGGCATGGTGATGCGGGCCACCGCGATCACGCGCACAAAGTCCAGCGGATCGACCGGTTCGCTGTCGGCCAGCGGGGTGCCGGGCACGCGCACCAGGCTGTTGATGGGCACCGATTCCGGGTAGGGCTGCAGGTTGGCCAGCTGGGCGATCAGGCCCGCGCGGTGCACGGGCGCCTCGCCCATGCCAACAATGCCTCCGCAGCACACGCTGATGCCTGCGCTGCGCACATGCTGCAGGGTGTCCAATCGGTCCTGGTAGGCGCGGGTGCTGACCACGTCGGTGTAGTACTCGGGGGCGGTATCGAGGTTGTGGTTGTAATAGTCGAGCCCCGCATCCTTGAGCGCTTGCGCCTGGTGCGATTCGAGCATGCCCAGCGTGGCGCAGGTCTGCAGGCCCAGGCCTTTCACGGCGCCAATGAGGGCACTGACTTTTTCGATGTCACGGTCCTTGGGGGCGCGCCAGGCGGCGCCCATGCAAAAGCGGGTGGCGCCGGCGTCTTTGGCGGCTTGCGCAGCGCGCACCACTTCGTCCACTTCCATCAGCTTTTCGGCCTTCACGCCGGTGTCGAACTCGGCAGACTGCGGGCAGTAGCCACAATTTTCGGGGCAGCCGCCGGTTTTGACCGACAGCAGCGTGGCCAGCTCGATATCGCCCGCGGGCCAGTGCTGGCGGTGCACGGTCTGCGCCTCGAACAGCAAGTCCAGCAAGGGCTTGTCGAGCAGCGCCTGAATGGCATCAACCGTCCACGGGCCCTGGGCCGCAGAGGGCGCCACGCGGCGGTGCATCTGCAGGGGCTGGCTGGAGGATGGGGTGGCGGTAGAGGACATGAAGGGCCTTTGAGGTGGGGGGCAGCGAGTGCGTAACGGGGAAAAAATCGCCCCATTGCGAGCATTCGATGCGGTTTATATCAGGTGAAACAGACCAATTCCCGACCGCACCGCACGAAGGCGATGCGCAGGAGCGGTGTTTTCATGGTGGTTAAAAAGGCTGCGGATCGCGCCTTACAAGTGCCACCACATCATTTTGACCGGGGCAAACGGTTCTATGTGGGTTGGGTGGATGGAGTGAATCCCAACGCCTTCAACTCTTCATCACTCAGTTCCAGCTCCGTCAATTCGGGCTGGCGGGCCTCAATGGTGCGGCGCTGCTCAAAACTCGTCGGCGGGCCTTGCTCTTGCTGCCTTCTGTCTTGACCGCTGCGCCGGTCTGTTTCGTGTCGTCGTTCCATTTTTCCTGTCCGTCCAAAGGGATTTCACAGAGCCAGCTTTGATATGCCGAAAGGTTTGCTTCAGCCGCGTGATTTGTGGGCACCACAATGCGACCTGGCGCCGTGTTCAGCAGGGCCAACGCCTCAGCCGAGCGCGGCGATCACATCCGGGGGCGC
>DAOPUP010000076.1:0-9102 GCA_035350655.1 Acidovorax sp.
ACTTCAATGACGACCTGATTCCACTGGGCGCCACCTATTGGGTGCGGCTGGCCGAGCAGTGGTTGGCGGCGGCCCCCGCCTGAGCAACCAGCCCCTGTCTGTCAATGCCGCCTACCGCGCAGTGGCCCCGCCGCTGCTGCCCGGGTGCTGGCCATCGCAGGCAGGCCATGTGCAGGCTAGGCTGTGCAGGGGCTGAACAGACCCTACGATACAACGGAGGCAGCCCTTGCCGACACCGTTTTCTCTTCACATACTTTCATCAAAGGAGCCAACGACATGGCCGACCTGAACGCCGGTTTCGAAGCCGCTGTGGCCCATTCCAAGGACCTCAGCGAGCGCCCTGACAACGTCACACTGCTCAAGATCTATGCGCTCTACAAGCAGGCCACGGCGGGTGACAACACCGAAAAGAAGCCCAGTTTCTCCGACATCGTGGCCCGCGCCAAATGGGACGCGTGGGAAAAGCTCAAGGGCACCGATGCCGACGTGGCCAAGCAGCAGTACATCGAGCTGATTGAGTCGCTGAGCTGAGAGACAAGCACCGATTCAAGAAACAAAGCGGCCCCAGGCCGCTTTTTTCATAGGGCCGCTGCGGCCGGGCATCAGTCGCGCCAGGTGACGCAGTCGCCTGGATCGGCGCGCTGCGTGCGAAACCGGTTGGCGGGATGCTCCGGGTCGGCCAGTCCGAACGAGATGCCGCAGACGATGCTGCGGTCTGCGGCAATGCCCAGCACCTCACGCAGCACCTGCGGGTAGGCGGCCAGCGCTGCCTGCGCGATGGTTGCCACGCCCAGGCTCTGGGCGGCCAGCAAAAAGTTGCCCACATAGGCGCCGCAGTCCACTGCGCCGTACACGCCCAGGGCTTCGTCGCTGGTGACGATGGCGACATGGGACGCTCCGAACATGGTGAAGTTCTCGGCTGCCTGTCGCGCAGAGGCCTCGCGGTCGCCCTTGGCGATGCCCAGGGCCTCGTACAGACCCCAGCCGCATTCGCGCCGCCGCTCCTGGTACACGCCGCGGTACTCGCGCGGCCAGGGCAGATCGGGCGCCGGGGCCGCGCTGGCCACATGGGCCTGCAGGGCGCTGCGCAGACGGGTCAGGGTGGCACCGCTGGCGATGGTGAGTTGCCAGGGCTGCGCATTGCACCACGACGCCGTGCGCTGGGCGGCCGCCAGGATGCGTTTGATGGTGGCGCGCTCCAGCGCCTGCGGCAAAAAGGCGCGGCAGCTGTGGCGTGCGTGCAGCAGGGTGGACAGCGTCTCGTAGGCGGACGTGACTGCGGCGCCAGGCGGTGTGTGCAGGGGAGGCATCTCAGGCCTCGCGGACGGTGGTGGGGCCGTGGAGCAGCGCATCGAGTTGTGCGCCGATCTCGGCTTCGATGCGCTCCTTGAAAGCGCCAAACAGAAAGCCGAGCTCGGCCTTCATTTCAAACTGGCGGGAATCCACCCGCAGGGTGCCTTTCACGCCGGCGCGGCTGAAATACAGGGTGTCCTGCGTGGCGCCTTCTTCGTAGATGCAGTCCATGTCAAACTTTTTCTCGGCCTGCTTGGCCCAGGACAAGCCAACGTTGCGGGCTTCGGTGAAGCCCAGGTGGTGTTCGCGGTGGATGTGGATGTCAGGCACCGGGGGTCTCCTTGGGTGTTGGTAGGGCGCGCAGGCTCTGGTGGCGTTGCGGCTCAGGCTGCTGCGCTAGTTGTCGGACGGCATCATAAAACCGGGGCCACTGGCGGCCCTCGCGCTCGAAAAGGGCTTCGAACGCGGGCACCCATTCGTCGTAGGCGGCCTGGGCGGCAAAGCTGGCGTTGTTGGCCCGTGCCACCCAGCGGTCGTAAGCTGCCAATTGGGCGGCAGGCAGGGCGCCGGGCTGTCCTTGCGGGGCCGCCAGCCACCCGGTCCGCAGGGCCGCGTAGTCGTCGCGAAAGCGCTGCATTGCTTCATTTTTTATAGCAATAAGTGCCTGTTCTTCAATGGCTTGAGCCGTGTTTTGCTCATAAATTGCCGCCAGCCGTGCCCGGGTGGTGCGCGCCAGGGCGCGAAAAGCGCTGCGCCGTTCGCTGCTTTCGGCAAAGGCCGCGCGGGTCTGCGCGCTGGCCTCTGTGGACAGCCACTGCGCACTGCCCAGCCTTTCGACGGCGGTGGCAAACGATTCATTGAACAGCGTGTCGTCCGGCACATAGACCACCTGGTGCGCGAGTTCGTGGAACAGCAGGCGCACCAACTCGCCCTCGGGCCAGGCGATGAAGGTGGAGAGCAGCGGGTCGCCGCCGGCCCAGTTCATATAGCCCAGGGTGGAGTAGGCGGGCACGCCATACACATCCACTTCCAGCCCCTGCGCGGCCAGCTGCGCGGCCTCGGCCCGCGCATCGGCTTCGGCAAAGTAGCCGCGGTAGCCAATGCAGCCCGTTACCGGGAAACACCAGCGGTGCAGCGTCAGCGCATAGGGTGGCGCGGCCACCACGTTCCACACGGCATAGGGGCGCTTGAGGTCAGCATAGCGGCGGTAGCTGGCGTTGTCAGGCAGGCCCAGTTCGGCCACGGCAAAGGCGCGGGCGCGCTGGGCCAGTTGCAGGCGCTCGCGCAGGGGCGCGGGCGTACTGTCCCGGGCGATCCAGTCGTCCAGCGGAGCTGCGGCCTGCATCATCTGGAAATGCCCGCGCACCGATTGCCAGTAGTAGCCCAACATGCTGCCCTGGCTGGCGCAGCCCGGCAGCGCCAGCACCAGGAGGCACAGCAGTGCCAGGCGTTGCAGAAGCGAGAGTGGCATGTCGGCAAGAAAAGCAGGGGAGGTCTGCAGTGTAGACACAGGGCCCGCCGGTGAGCACCGAACGGTTGCTCAGCCGCCCGGTGCGGCTCGGCGCCCGGGCCGCAGCACCCACAACGCCCCCAGCGCCGCTACGCCCAGCAGTGCCGTCAGCCACAGCGCAGCGGCACCGACACCATCGAGCAGCAGGCCGAACAGCAGCGGCGCAAAGGCCTGCGCCACGCGGGCGGGCACCATCAGGAGCCCCTGGCGCTCGCCATAGCCCGCGGGGCCGAAGAGCACCAGGGGCAGGGTGCCCTTGGCAATGGTGAGGATGCCGTTGCCCGCGCCGTGCAGCACGGTGAACACCGCCGCGGCCGGGCCGCCCAGCACCATCAGCAGGGCCGCGCCCACCGGGTGGGCTGCGGCGGCCAGCTGGGCCGAGCGCAGCGGGTGCATGCGGCGCAGCAGGCCGAATTCGAGCAGGCGCGCCACCACCTGGGCGGGGCCCACCAGGGCGGCCATGGCCACGGCCGCCTGCAGTGAGGTGCCGCTGGCCTGCAGCAGGCGCGGCAGATGGGCCGCCATGGCCGTGCTGGTGAACCAGGTGACGGCAAAGACAAACGACAGCAGCACCGTGGTACGCAGGGCGTGGGGGGGATCGGATGGGGTGGGTGCCTCGGCGGGTGTGGCCTGCGCGGTGGTCGAAGGAGTGACCTGGGGCGCTGTGGTGTCTGCTGGCGCTGTGCTTTCCGTGCGCGGCAGCCAGCCATTGAGCGGCAAACCCACCAGCAGGTGCAGGGCCGCCCAGCCAAAACATGCGCCGCGCCAGCCCCATTGCACTTCCATCCAGGCCGACAGCGGCCAGCCCACGGTGCTGGCAAAGCCGGCAATCAGCGTGATGCCCGTGATGGCGCCGCGTGCATTCTGGCCGTACAAGCGCACCAGCGAGGCAAAGGCGGCCTCATACAGGCCCGAGCCCATGGCCACACCCATCAGCACCCAGGCGGCGAATAGGCCGATGGGGCCCTGCGCCAGGCCCATGCCCGCCAGGCTGGCGGCAAACAGCAGGTTGGTGGCCATCAGCACCGGGCGGCCACCATGCCGGTCAATCGCCCGGCCCGCCAGGGGGCCGAGCAGGGCCGAAACGATGAGTGCCGCCGAGAACGCTGCAAACACCATGGGCGTGGCCACGCCCAGGTCGCGCGCCATGGGCAGGGCCAGCATGGCCGGCAGGTAGTAGGACGAGGCCCAGGCCAGGGTCTGGGCGCTGCCCAGGCGGGCCACGGTCCAGCGCTGCGAAGTGGGCCTCATGGCGCGGGGTGCCACCGGGCGCGCAGAGGTGGCGCGGGATCGGCGGCGGGCGGCGCGATGGCTGCGTCAGGCGCGCTGGCCTTGGGCATCGATGACCACCTCGCCGTCTTCCTTGGTGAAGGCCCCCTGCTGCGGTTGGGGCAGGATGTCCAGCACCGCCTCCGAGGGGCGGCACAGGCGCGTGCCCAGCGGCGTGACCACGATGGGGCGGTTGATGAGGATGGGATGCTGCAGCATGGCATCGATGAGCTGCCCGTCCGTCACGCTGGGGGCTCCCAGGTTCAGTTCGGTAAACAAGGCTTCCTTGCTGCGCACCAGATCGATCACGGGCTGGCCCGTGGCGGCGATCAATGCCACCAGGGTGTCGCGGCTGGGCGGGGTCTTGAGGTATTCAATGACCTCGGGTTCGACGCCGCTGTTGCGGATCATGGCCAGGGTGTTGCGGGAGGTGCCGCAGCGCGGGTTATGGTAAATGGTGATGGAGGTCATACATCGGTACTGTGCCAGGGAGTCCATGCGGCGGCCATGGCCGGGTTCAGACGGGCCAGCCGGGCAGTTGCTGCAGCGCCTGCAGCAGGGCGCGGCCCGCATCGTCCAGGGTCGTGTCGTTGTGCACCTGCACGGCAGCGGCGTGGGGCGGGGGCTGGAAGGCCGCGGCCCGCTGGACCCGTGCTTCGATCTGCTCGGCGCTCTCGCGTCCGCGGGCCTGCAGGCGCTGGCGCAGCACGTCGGGGCTGGCGGTGATGTGCACGGCGACCAGTTCGGGAAATTTTTGCAGCGCCTGGGGCAGGTAGGCGCGCGAGCCGTTGACTAGCACCCATTCGCCCCGGCCCAGCGGCTCCAGCTGTGCGTGCCGCACCCCATAGTGCAGGCCATTGGCCTCCCAGTGCAGGGCAAAGGCCTGGGCGTCGCACAGCTGCAGGAAGCGGTCTTCATCCACGCTTTCGTGCGCTTCGCCGCCGGCCTGGGCGGCGCGGCTGATGGTGCGCTGCGCCCAGTGCACGCCACCGGATGCGGGCAGGTGCTGGCGCAGCCAGTCGAGCAGCGAATCCTTGCCCGCGCCCGAGGGGCCCATGCAATAAACCAGCCGGCCCGTCATGCGCCCATCTCCAGGTGGTCCAGTAGCACGAAATCGGTCCCCGGTGCGGGTTCGGCGAACAGCGCCAGGCTGTTGAACTGCAGGGGCGGCAGGTCGGCAAAGAACTGCTCGGCGGCATCGTGCACCAGGGCCTGGGTGTCGGCATGCACCAGGCCCAGGGGACCGGTCAGCGACAGATGAAAGCGGAACTCCTCCAGCACAAAAGGATAGCCCCAGCGCTGCAGCAGTTCTTCCTGCCGGGGCGTCAAGCCACCCGAGCGCCGGCGGGCCAGCTCGGCCGGCGGCAAAGGCGCTGCCAGCGGCTGCAGCTGCGTCACGCAGGCCGCTGCGGCCGCGTGGATGGCCGCCTCTGCGGTCGGTGATGCCATGGGCACCAGCGCCAGAAAATCGTCGAGGCGTTCGACCTGCATGGGCGGCAGGGTGAAGGGCTGAAGACTGCTGGCGATGGATTGCACGGTCTGGTGCAGGGTGGCCCAGTCCACGCCGGGCGCCAGCACGAAGGGTGCCTTGAGGGTGCCGTGCCAGCCATAGCGCCGGGGCGCTGCCGTGAGGTGTTGCAGGTCTTCCTTCGAAACCCCCTGGATGTCCAGCTGGGGCAGGGCTTGCAGCTGTGCCGCGCAGCGGCCCAGCCAGTGGCTGCCGGCCAGCCAGCCCAGGGTGCCGGGGGCGGGTGCGAAATACACCGCGTAACGGTGTGCGGTGGTGGGTTCAGTGTTCATCGTGAGCAATGGTGAGTTTGACGCGGTCGCCCGCGAACCAGGCGCGGGCCCATTCGATGGGAACGCCTGCAGGGTCCACGTTCAGGCTCTCGACCAGCAGCACGGGGCGGCTGGCGGGCTGGCGCAGTTCGGTGGCTACTTGCGCATCGGGCAGCTCGGCGGTGATGCGGCTTTCGCGGCGGGTGTAGTCGGCGATGCCTTGGGCCGCGAAGCCCGCGGTGATGGAGCCGGTGTCGCGCACGGCAGCGGCCAGCCCCTCGAAGCGGGGCAGCGGGAAGCAGCGTTCGCTGATGTGCAGAGGCTGTCCTGCGGCCTCGCCCATTACGCGCAGTGCCAGCACCTTGCTGCGCACGGGCACCTGCAAGGCCTTGGCCATGGCCGCCGTGGCGGGCACGACCTGTTCATGCAGCACCACCAGGCTGCCGCGCAGGCCGGCCTGCGCCAGACCCTGCTGGTGCCTTGTGCGCTTGCCTAGCACCAGGTCCACCGCAAAGTCTTCGACATAGGTGCCGCTGCCCTGCGTGATGCGCACCAGGCCCTGGTTGCACAGGCTGGCCAGGGACCGGCGGATGGTGTGTCGGTTCACGCCGAACTGCTCGGCGAGCGCGTGCTCCGAAGGCAAGCGCTGCCCCGGCGCATAGATACCGCTGCCGATGGCCTCGGCCAGCTCGGCAGCGATGCGCGTCCAGAAGCTGTCGCGGGCTGGGCGCGCCGGGGCAGCGGAGAAAAGCGGGATGGAAGGGCTGGCTGTCATGAAACCTACATGAGCGCTCTTTAAGCTGGCGCAAGTTGTTCAATTTGTCTATACAACTTTCAGGGTATCACTTTCATGTTTCAAGCCTTTGACAACCCCGGTGCCGGCAGGCCGATTGAGCGAGCGCACTGGATGGCCTTGCTGGCCCGTGCGCCGCTTGATCTGCTCGAGCCCGCGTTGCGCGAACACCTGGCCCTTCCTGCCCGCTGGCTGCGTGCCCCGGAAACCGGGCTGATGATGGTCCAGGGCCGCGCCGGCGGCACGGGCGAGCGCTTCAACCTGGGGGAGGTCACGGTCACCCGTTGCGCGCTGCGCGTGCAGGCCGAGGGGAGCGAGGCCACCGTGGGCGTGGGCTACGTGCTGGGGCGTTCGCAGCGCCAGGTGCACCTGGCCGCGCTGGCCGATGCCTTGCTGCAGGACCCCGCGCAGCAATCCCGTCTCGATGCAGTCCTGCTGGAGCCGCTGCGCACGCATCTGGCACACCAGCAAGCACAGCGCCAGGCGCGTGCCGCCAGCACCAAGGTCGAATTTTTCACGGTGGCTCGCGAGAGCGGAAGTGATGACGAGGAGGAATCGCAATGACAGCCCATGCTTTGTCCGCACTGGGGGCGGGTTTTTCTGATGAGGCCCTGGGCAGCCAGGCCGTGTTCCGCGCCGTCTTGCAGGCGCTGTCGCAACCGGGCGCGCCGGTGCGCCTGGACCATGATGCACAAGTGCCGCAAGCGGGCCACGGCGCTTCGGCCGCTGCCCTGCTGGCCCTGCTCGACAGCGATTGCACGCTGTGGCTTTCGCCCCGCCTGGCCGCCAGCAATGCCGGGCAGTGGCTGCGCTTTCATACGGGCTGCCAGCTGGTGGACACACCGGCGCAGGCCCGCTTTGTCTGGGTGGCGCAGGGGGATGCCTTGCCACCCCTGCAGACCCTGGCGCAAGGCAGCGATGCCTATCCCGACCAGTCGGCCACCTGTGTGGTCGATGTGCAAGACCTGGCCGCAGACTCCGCTGCGCCCGACGCCTGGCAGCTGAGCGGCCCTGGCATCCGTGCGGTGCAGCGCCTGCGCGTGACCGGCATGCCGGCGGGCTTTGAGCCGCAGTGGGCCGACAACCATGCCGCCTTTCCGCGCGGCGTGGACCTGGTGCTGGCCACGGCCACCCACCTTGCGGGCCTGCCCCGCACCACCCGCATTCCATCGGCACAGGAGGCCTGAGCATGTACGTTGCCGTCAAAGGCGGGGAAGCCGCCATTCTCAACAGCTACCGCCTGCTGGCCGAGCAGCGCCGCGGCGACACCGCGCAGCCCGAGCTGTCGGTGCAGCAGATTCGCCAGCAGCTCAAGCTGGCGGTGGACCGCGTGATGACCGAAGGCTCGGTCTACGATCCTGAACTGGCTGCGCTGGCCATCAAGCAGGCGGCGGGCGATCTGGTCGAGGCCATCTTTCTGCTGCGCGCCTACCGCGCCACGCTGCCGCGACTGGGCACCACCTGCCCGCTCGATACCGCGCGCATGGCGCTGGACCGGCGCATTTCCGCCACCTTCAAGGACCTGCCCGGCGGGCAGGTGCTGGGCCCCACGTACGACTACACCCAGCGGCTGCTGGATTTCACGCTGCTCGCCCAGGGCGATGCGGCAGGTACGCCGGCAGGGGCGGCCCCACAGGTCGCGGCACAGGCGTCGGCGTCCAACCCCCGTGTGGTGGATCTGCTGAACCAGGAGGGGTTGATCGAAATCCGCCCGGTGCCTCCGGGCGACCCCTTGCCCAAGGATCTGACGCGCGAGCCACTGCGTTTTCCGGCCGACCGCGCCACGCGGCTGCAGAACCTGGCGCGTGGCGACGAGGGCTTTCTGCTGGCCATGGCCTATTCCACCCAGCGCGGTTATTCGCACTCGCACCCCTTCGTGGGCGAGGTGCGCCTGGGCCAGGTGGCGGTGGAGATCGAGCCCGAAGAGCTGGGCTTTGCTATTTCGATTGGCGACATCGAGATCACCGAGTGCGAAATGGTCAATCAGTTCGCCGGCAGCAAGACCCAGCCGCCGCAGTTCACGCGTGGCTATGGCCTGGCGTTTGGCCACAGTGAGCGCAAGGCCATGGCCATGAGCCTGGTGGACCGCGCGCTGCGCGCCGAAGAGCTGGGCGAGCCCATCGAGTCGCCTGCGCAGATGCAGGAGTTCGTGCTGTCGCACAGCGACAGCCTCGAAGCCTCGGGCTTCGTGCAGCACCTGAAATTGCCGCATTACGTGGACTTCCAGGCCGAGCTGGAGCTGGTGCGCAAGATGCGCGCGGTTTCCCTCGCGGCCATCCCCGAAACCGTGCCAGGAGACGAAGCATGAACGCGCACCATCAGCCCCCCGTGATGCCCGCCGAGATACCCGGTGGGACAGGCCTGACAGGGGATGCGGCCCCTGTCGACGGTCATTTCAACTTCGCCTACCTGGACGAGCGCACCAAGCGCATGATCCGCCGCGCCATCCTCAAGGCGG
>DAOPUP010000077.1:0-8975 GCA_035350655.1 Acidovorax sp.
GGGCGTCGCGGCATCCCTCGGTCAGCAGGCTGCGCTCCAGGGATTCATGCTCCTCCGGGGTCAGCGGATCGATATAGGCTTTGAGTTCTGCGTTGATGACGATGTTCATGGCTGGGGGTGCGGGGGCAGGGCAGGGCAGGGGCGGCATTGTAGGTGCATGTGGTGCATGTGGTGCATGGCAGGCCCGGGCGCGGCCGTGCGGACAGCGGTGGCGCGTGATCGCTTCGACGGGCGATTTACCGGATCGCTGCTGGTAAGCCCTGATGGACTGCGGGTGCATCATTTCCCATAATTACCAAGAATTACATCCGATGCGCCACTTTGCAATCATATTTGGCGTGTTTGCGTAACGATCAGCCCAAGGGCCCTTGCGAGGTGTGTTTCGCCGCAGGGCTTGCGGCCTACCCAGGAGCCTTTGCCTGCCATGCGCACCGTTCCCCACTCTCTGCACGACGAAGCCGCATCGCGGCTGCGTGAGCAGATCTTTGCGGGCTTGTTGCCGCCGGGCAGTTTCCTGGACGAGGCCGCTCTGTGCGAGCGACTGGCCATATCGCGCACCCCGCTGCGCGAGGCGCTCAAGGTGCTGGTGGCAGAAGGGCTGTTGCGCCATGAGCCGCGCCGTGGCTGCTTTGTGGCCGAAGTCACGGAACGCGATCTGGATGAAATCTTTCCCGTGATGGCGTTGCTGGAGGGCCGTGCGGCGCACGAGGCCACCGACCGTGCGGGCGATGCCGATGTGGCCGCGCTGGAGGTGCTGCACCTGCGCCTGCGGCAATGTGCCGCCGAGGGGCGCATTACCGATTACTACACGGCCAATCACGTTATCCATGAGGCTTTCATCACGCTGGCCGGCAACCGCTGGCTGGCCCAGGTAATTGGAGATCTGCGCAAGATATTGCGCCTGGCAAGGTTGCAGCAATTGCATGCGCCGGGGCGCCTGCAGCAAAGCCTGGCCGAGCACCTGGCGGTGTTTGACGCTCTCAAGCGCCGCGACAGTGGCGCTGCCGAAGCGGCCATGCGCACCCATCTGCTGCACCAGCGCGAGGCGCTGCGAGATGTGGCCCGCCATCAACACTCGAGGCTGAACCCATGACCCACACCACCGAATGGATCACCCGCAGCGTTTCGCGACTGCGCTCCGTGAAGGCGCCCAAAGCGGCGGCAGACAAGCCGGCGGCCGATGGCGAAGCCAAGGCGCCGGCGCCGCGCTCCACCCATGAGCGCCTGCAGGCCACGCTGCGCCGTGGCAATGAGGCCCTGTCGCCACGGGCCCTGCGCCGTCTGCTGGCCGATCTGCAGGAGGTGGCGGCCCCGCAGGTGAGCGAGCTGGAGGGCGGGCGCCGCGCCCAGGCCGTGGCCGCATGGTACAGCCAGGCCGAGCCGCAAGAGCGCCGCGACATGTGGCTGCTGCTGTGCGAGCAGTTCGCGCCCGACGCCATGCGCTTTCAGTCGGCACGCCAGCGCTACGAGGCTGCCGCCGGCACGGCAGACGAAATGCAGGCAGAAATCAGCCTGCGCCGGTCGCTGGTGTCGCCGCGCACGCGGCTGATGCAGCGCTTTGCAGTGTTTCCCGAGGGCATGCGCTTTCTGGTGGACCTGCGCGCCGAGCTGCTGCCCCAGCTCAAGTCCGACAAGCGCCTGGTGGCGCTTGACGCCGATCTGGAGCATCTGTTCTCCACCTGGTTCGATGTGGCGTTTCTGGAGCTCAGGCGCCTGTCTTGGGATTCGCCGGCATCGCTGATCGAAAAGCTCATCAAATACGAAGCCGTGCACGACATCCGCAGCTGGGCCGACCTGAAAAACCGGCTCGACAGCGATCGCCGCTGCTACGGCTTCTTTCACCCCCGCCTGCCCAACGAACCGCTGATCTTCGTGGAAGTGGCGCTGGTGGACCATATTTCGTCGAGCATCACGCCGCTGCTGGACGAGGCGGCAGCCCCGGCCGACCTGGAAAAAGCCACCACCGCCATCTTCTATTCCATCAGCAACACGCAGCCGGGGCTGCGTGGTGTGAGTTTTGGTGATTCGCTCATCAAGCATGTGGTGGAAACGCTCACGGCCGAATTTCCGCGCCTGCGCACCTTTGCCACGCTGTCGCCCATACCCGGCTTTCGCGCCTGGCTGGGCAAGAACGCGGGCGCCATGCTGGAGCGCCTGGACGAAAAACGTCGCATCGAGCTGGGCCGTGCGGTGGGGGCCGAGCCACCTGAGGCGTTGCACCTGCTCGCTGCGGCCGACAAGGCGCTGGAGCTGGATGCCCGTTCACCCGTGCGCCAGATCCTGCTGGAATGCGCCGCCTGCTATCTGGGCCGCGCGTTGCACGATGGCAAGCCCGTGGACGCAGTGGCACGCTTTCACCTGGGCAATGGAGCCCGCGTGGAGCGGCTCAACTGGGCCGGTGACCCGTCTGCCAAGGGAATGAAACAATCGTATGGCCTGATGGTGAATTACCTGTATGACCTCAAGCGCATCGACAAGCACCGCAAGCTGCTGGCGCAAGGCAAGATACCGGTGTCGGGCGATATCGACAGCCTGTGCCGTGGCTGATGGGCTGTGGCCCGGAGACATTTTTTTCACTTTTTCAATGACGACAGGAGGCAGGATGAAAGAACACAGCATGCAACGCCGTACCGTGCTGGCGGGCGCCGCCGCTGCGGGGCTGACGCTGGCATCGGGCGGCAGTTGGGCGCAGGCCGCATGGCCAGTCAAACCGGTGACTCTGGTGGTGCCGTTTCCCGCAGGGGGAGGCACGGACGCCTTTGCGCGGCCGCTGGCAGCGCAGTTTTCCAAGGTCACGGGCAAGACGCTGGTAATTGACAACCGGGGCGGGGCGGGCGGCACTGTGGGCGCCAGCCATGCCGCCAAGGGTACCCCCGATGGCTACACCCTGTTCATGGGCGCCGTGCACCACGCCATTGCGCCATCGATGTACCCCAAGCTCGACTACGACATCGAAAGAGACTTCATCCCGCTGGCACTGCTGGCCAATGTGCCCCAGGTGCTGGTGGTCAACCCCAAGGCCGTGCCGGTTGCCAACGTCAAGCAGTTTCTGGAGCATGTCAAGCGCAACCCTGCCAAGCTCAACTATGGTTCGGCGGGCGCTGGCACCTCGCACCACCTGGCTGGCGAGCTGTTCAAGCAGCAGACGGGCACCTTCATTACGCACATTCCCTACCGGGGCGCTGGCCCTGCTCTGCAGGACCTGATTGCCGGCAATGTGGACATGATGTTCGATGGCCTTGGTTCGTCGGCCACGCACATCAAGAGCGGCCGTATCAAGGCCCTCATGGTGTCGGGCAGCCAGCGCAACCCGGCCTTCCCCGATGTGCCTTGCGCCGCCGAGGTGGGCCTGCCCGACTACACCGTCACCACCTGGTACGGCCTGTGGGCGCCCAAGGGCACTCCAGCGGACGTGCAGGCGCGCATCATCGAAGACATCCGCCGCATCGGCACAGCCGATGAAATCAAGGCCATCTGGGCCAGCAATGGTGCCGACTACGGTGGCATGGCGCAGGCACAATTTGCGGGTTTCGTCAGCGCCGAGGTCCGGCGCTGGGCGCAGGTGGTCAAGGCCTCGGGCGCCAAGCTCGAATAACACGGCCAGCAGGCGTAATCATTCGTCCGCAGCAACAGGTTTGCGGGTGCGCTGGCGTGGGTAGGTGGGGGCCCTGGCCGGCGCGCTGAGCACCATGTCGGCGAAAGCGCTACCGCCCACTGAAATGTGCGCGCGCATGGCTTCGGCGGCGGCTTCGCCGTGGCCAGCCTGGATCGCTTCGACGACGAGCTCATGCTCGGCCTGTGAGCGTGCAAGCCGACCCGGCTTTTCAAACATGCGGCCGCGATAGGGCGCGATGCGCAGGCGCACCAGCCGCGTTTGCTCGACGATGAAAGCGTTGCCGCTGGCCTCGTAGATCACGTCGTGCAATTCGGCGTTGGCCTGGGCATATCCACTGGCATCGTCCGCCTGGGCTCTCTCGGCAGTGTGCTGCAGCGCTGTCATCAGTCTGGCGCCAAGTTGCGCGTCGATGCGCGTGGCAGCCAGCCTTGCCAGAACACCCTCCAGCTCGGCCAGGCCTTCCATCATGGCCACCAGTTCGCGGGCCTCCAACTGCCGCACATAGATGCCCGAGCGGGGCAGGATCTCGACGAGCCCTTTGGCTGCCAGCAACAGCAACGCTTCGCGCACGGGCGTGCGCGAAGCACCGAAACGTACGCACAGGGCCCCCTCGTTGATGGCCGTGCCCGGCATCATATTTCCGGATCGCATGTCTTCTTCCAATGCGAGCCTGATCCGGTCCTGAAGGCTGGGTAAACCAGGGGTTTTCACCGATGGATGGAGTTCTTGATGCATTTTATAAACTCAGATATATCTAAGCATCAAATTAATACACATGCAGCCCAGTCTTGAATTGCACGAACATGTTGCCAGCATCACCCTCCGGCGCCCCCAGGCCGCGAACAAGCTGGCTCCTGAGGATTTGCCGGCGTTGATTGCGCACATGGAGACCATCAACCAGCGCGACGATATCCGCGTTGTGGTGCTGCGCAGCGAAGGAAAGTATTTTTGCAGTGGTTATGATATATCAGAAGTCAAAAACAGCCAGGTCAAAGGAAGCAGCTTCGGTGAAATGGTGGATGCCATCGAGCAGTGCCGGGCGGTGACGGTCGCCGCCGTGCAGGGCGGGGTGTATGGCGGCGCCACCGATCTTGCACTCGCTTGTGATTTTCGCGTGGGCAGCACGGCTGCAGAGATGTTCATGCCCGCTGCCCGGTTGGGCTTGCATTTTTACCAGGGTGGCCTGGAGCGCTACGTGACCCGTTTGGGGCTGGACACTGCCAAACGCCTTTTCCTGACCTGCGAGCGGCTGAACGCCCTGGAAATGAAGGCTTGCGGCTTCCTGACCCATCTGGTGGATCCCGATGTGCTGCAAGTCACCGTGCAGGGGTTGGTCGACACCCTGGGCGCGATGGCGCCGCTGCCGCTGTTTGGCATGAAGAAACATTTGAACCTGATTGCCCGTGGCCTGCACAACCCTGAGGCCATTGCGCAGGAGGTGTTGCGCACGGTCCAGTCGGAGGATCTGCAGGAGGGGGGCGCAGCGTGGCGCGAAAAACGCAAACCTGTGTTCAAGGGGCGCTGATGGCGCCGCGGCATTCCTGATCTGTTACCCCTACCTATGCCCATATCAATAGGAGACAAAACCATGTTCAAACGTTTCGCGGTTCCCCTGCTGCTGGCCGCCATGAGTGCGGCCGCGCTGGCGCAGGCTTATCCTGCGCGCCCCATCACCCTGGTGGTGGGTTTTCCCCCAGGGGGTGGGGCAGATGCGGTGGCGCGCATCGTCTCCGACAAGGTGGGCAAGCTCTTGGGCCAGCCGGTCATCGTGGACAACCGGCCCGGCGCGGGGACGACCCTGGCCTCGGAGCAGGTGGCGCGCGCGCCGGCCGATGGCTACACGTTGCTGCTGGGCAGTGCCAACCTTTATGGTTCGGACCAGTTGCTCTACAAAAGCGCCAAATACGACGGGGCCAAAAATTTCACCCCGATTTCGCGCTGGAGCGCGGCGCCCATGCTGCTCGCCGTGAAGAAGGACTTTGCGGCCCAATCCGTCAAGGAACTCGTGGCCCTGGCGCGCAGCCAGCCCGACAAGCTCAGTTATTCCTCGTCGGGGGCGGGCGTGGTCACCCATTTGGCTGCGCTGTCATTCACCCAGGCCAGTGGGGGGCTCAAGATGCTGCACGTGCCGTTCAAGGGGGGCGCGCCCTCGATACAGGCCGTGGGTGCCGGTGATGTGGACATGACCTTCGGCACCCCGCCCTCGGTGCTGCCGCTGGCGCAAGGCGGCAAGCTGCGCGTGCTGGCAGTCACGACGGCAGAGCGCTCTGCCTTGTTTCCAGACCTGCCGGGGATGAAGGAGTCGGGTGTCGATGGTTATGACTTCACCTTCTGGTTCGGGCTTTTTGGCCCGGCGGGGCTGCCCTCTGACGTGGCGAAAAAGCTTTTCCAGGCCAGCGCGGAAGCTTTGGCGGATCCCGAGGTGAGGGGCCGCTTGGAGAAGCAGGGCAATCTGGCAGCACCCTCGGCATCGCAAGAGGAGTTTCGGGCCTGGGCTGCCAAAGAGGGCAAAGACTCTCGGGAGTTGACGTTGCGCTCCGGGGCAGGCCTGCAATGAGCACGGACATGGACGCTTTGCCGGGCGAGCTGCCATTGCAGGGGATCACCGTGGTGGACCTTACGCGTGTTCTGGCGGGGCCGGCCTGCACGCAAATTCTTGGCGATCTGGGGGCCAGGGTGATCAAGGTCGAGCAGCCGGGTGTGGGGGACGATTCGCGCGCCATCGGCCCGTTCATAGAGGGCATGTCTGCCTACTTTCTTTCGGTCAATCGCAATAAGGAGTCCATTGCATTGGATCTCAAGCAGTCCGAGGACCGAGAGATCTTCGAGCGCCTTCTGGAGCGCGCGGACGTGCTGGTGGAAAACTACCGGCCCGGCACCATGGAAAAGCTGGGCTACGGCTGGCAGGAGTTGCATGCGCGGTATCCCAGGCTGGTGATGACTTCGGTGTCTGGCTTTGGCCAGACTGGCCCCTATCGTGGCTTCCCGGCCTACGACATGGTGGTGCAAGCGATGAGCGGCATGATGAGTGTGACCGGCCATCCGGGTGCGGGTCCCTGCCGCGTCGGAGTCTCCATTGGCGATCTGGGGGCAGGGCTGTATGCCGTGATCGGAACACAGGCGGCTTTGATGCGCCGTGGCCGTACCGGACAAGGCGAGCGCGTGGATGTGTCCATGCTCGATTGCCAGGTGGCGCTGCTGGAAAATGCCATCGCGCGCTATGGTGCGCTGGGCAGCGTGCCAGGGCCGATTGGGTCGCGACACCCCTCGATGACTCCGTTCGATGTGTTCGCCGCGCAAGACGGCTGGTTCGTCATCGCTGTCGGCAGTGATGCGCTGTTCAAGCGTTTGTGCGACCTGCTCGACTTGTCTGCGCTGGCGGAAGACGAGCGATTCCAGACCAATGCCCTGCGCTGCGCGCATGAGGTGGTCTTGAAGGAGTTGCTGGAAACGCGCTTGCGCACGTGTCCGCGCACGCACTGGCTCAAGCTGCTGGCCGACAACGGGATTCCTACCGGTGAATACAACTCTGTGGCCGATATCGTCGAGCACCCGCAAGTGCAGGCACGGGACATGTTTGCGCAGGTGCAGACACCCGGCGGTCAGACCCTGCGCGTGGCCGCAAACCCTCTGACCGTGGGCCAGACGCAGCCGCTGGTGCGGCGCCAGCCACCGGCGCTGGATGCCGACCGAGAGCGTATCCTGCAGGAACTGGCGATGCCGCTGACACAGCAGGCCTGGGCTTGAGCCAAGCGGCTAACAAGGCCACCGCAGCGGACGCAGATGTGGTTATAAATGCGTCCGCAGCTTTTCCCTTACCCCAGATTTTTCAATATGTCTCACCGCAATCTTTTTGAGGCGCTGCGCGCCGCCTTCCCGGCCGATCTGGACCAGATCGCCGTCGAAACCACCCACCGCAGGGGGAGCCGTTGCTCTACACCTGGCGCGACCTGGACCGCGCCAGTGCGCGCATCGCCAATCTGCTGGCGTCATTGAAGCTGCCCGAGGGCAGCCGCGTGGCGGTGCAGGTGGAGAAATCGGTCGAGGCCATGCTGCTGTATCTGGCCACACTGCGCGCGGGCCATGTGTTCTTGCCGCTCAACACGGCCTACCAGAGCGGCGAAATCGAATATTTCGTGGGCAATGCCGAGCCCGCCGTGGTGGTGTGTACGCCGGGCAATTTTGGCTGGGTATCCAAAATCGCGTTCAAGGCCGGCACGCAGCATGTGTTCACGCTGGGCGACGACCGCACCGGCAGCCTGCTCGAGCGCGCCGCGCACCATGGCGACGATCACCAGCCCGTGGACAAGGGGGTGGACGATCTCGCCGCCATCCTCTACACCAGCGGCACCACGGGCCGCAGCAAGGGCGCCATGCTCACGCATGGCAATCTGTTGAGCAATGCCGAGATGCTCAAGGACTACTGGGGCTGGCAAAAGGGCGATGTGCTCATCCACGCTCTGCCTATCTTTCATGTGCACGGCCTGTTTGTGGCAATCCATGCCGCGCTGCTCAATGGCAGCAAGATGATCTGGTTCAGCAAGTTCGACCCCAAGGCAGTGATTGCTGCCATGCCTTGTGCCACGGTGTTCATGGGCGTGCCCACGCTCTATGTGCGCCTGCTGGCCGAGGCAGGCCTGAACAAGAATGCCACGCAGAACATGCGCCTGTTCATCGCTGGCTCTGCGCCTTTGCTGATCGAAACTTTCAATGCCTGGCGCGAGCGCACCGGCCATACCATTCTCGAGCGCTACGGCATGAGCGAGACCATCATGCTGACCTCCAATCCCTACAGCGCGGACGCCCGCCATGGCGGCCAGAGCGAGCGGCGCGGCAGCACCGTGGGCTTTCCCTTGCCTGGTGTGGGTTTGCGCGTGGTGGGTGACGCCGGCAAGGCCTTGCCGGTGGGCGAGATCGGCAACATCCAGGTGCAGGGCCCCAACGTGTTCAAGGGCTACTGGCGCATGCCCGAGAAGACGGCCGAAGAGTTCACCCAGGATGGCTGGTTCAAGACGGGCGATGTGGGCAGGGTCGATGAGCGCGACTATGTCAGCATCGTGGGGCGCAGCAAGGACCTCATCATCAGCGGCGGCTACAACGTCTATCCGGCGGAAATCGAGAGCGCCATCAATGACATGCCGGGCGTGGCCGAAAGCGCGGTGGTCGGTGTGCCGCACCCTGATTTTGGCGAGGTGGGCGTGGCGGTGGTCATCGCCAAGCCGGGTGCAAAGATCGATGGCGAGGCCATCGTGGCGCAGCTCAAGGCGCAGCTGGCCAACTTCAAGATCCCCAAGCGCTGCTTTGTGGCCACCGAGTTGCCGCGCAACACCATGGGCAAGGTGCAAAAAAACCTGCTGCG
>DAOPUP010000078.1:0-8834 GCA_035350655.1 Acidovorax sp.
GTGATGTTCTTCACATAGCCCATGTCCTTGTAGCGCCCCTCGATCTTGAAGCTGCGCACGCCCGCGTCGATGAGCGCACGCAGGTTGTCGCTCTGGTTGTTGTCTTTCATCGACAGCACATGCTTGTCGTGCGCAATGAAGCGGCCCTGCGCGTCGGTCACCTGGTAGGGCAGGCGGCAGGCCTGGCTGCAGTCGCCGCGGTTGGCGCTGCGGCCGGTTTGCGCATGGCTGATGTTGCACTGGCCGCTGTAGGCCACGCACAGCGCGCCATGGATGAAGAACTCGATGTTGGCGCGGCCCGGCGCATCCACCGGACCCAGTGCCTTGTGCACGGCGGCGATCTGCTGCACCGTGAGCTCGCGCGCCAGCACGATCTGCGACAGGCCCGCGTCCTGCAGAAAACGCGCTTTTTCGGGCGTGCGGATGTCGGTCTGGGTGCTGGCATGCAATTGGATGGGGGGCAGGTCGATTTCCAGGAGGCCCATGTCCTGGATGATGAGCGCATCGGCTCCGGCCTCGTACACCTGCCAGGCCATCTGGCGCGCGGCCTCCAGCTCGTCGTCGCGCAGGATGGTGTTGAGCGTGATGAACACGCGGCTGTTGAAGCGGTGCGCATGCGCAATCAGCCGCTCCAGATCACGGATATCGTTGCCCGCGCCGGCCCGAGCGCCAAAGGCGGGGCCGCCGATGTACACGGCATCGGCGCCATGGTTCACGGCCTCCATGCCGATGTCGGCATCGCGGGCGGGGGAGAGCAGTTCGATCTGGTGGGGTAGCAGGGACATGGTGCAATTATCCCAGTGCCGGCCGGCCGGTCGGCGGGATGGCCCTTTGTCCCCTTGTATCTGCTCAGTGGAGCCGCTGCGCAAGGGGCCTGTGAGGGCCCGGTGAAATCGACGGGCTTTGCCGCTACATGAAAGACAATGTAGGCGCATCCATTGGAGGGTTTTGACATGCGTGCTGTTTTTGGATTGGTGGGCCTGCTGGTGGCGCTGGCCATCGTGGGGGTTCTGGCCAAGAAGCAACTGGGGGCCACCCGCACGCCCTTGCCGTCGTTGCAACTGCCAGCGGCGTCTGACAGTGCGGTGGCACCGGCGCCGGCGGGTACGGTGCGCGAGCAAAGCCAGCAGGTGCAGCAGCAGTTCAAGCAGCAGGTGGAGGGCTTGATGCAGCAGGCCCGGCCCATGCCCGATGATTCCAGGTAAAAATTGAATAAAAACGGTCTGTAGTGCATATAAATAATGCACTGTTAGCTACTCAATATATAGCAATGCAGTTGGAGCAAGACGAGCGCTGGATGCGCCAGGCACTGGCCCAGGCGCAGGCCGCCGCGCTGGCGGGCGAGGTGCCGGTGGGGGCGGTGGTGGTGAAGGACGGGCAGGTGATTGCCACGGGCCGCAACGCCCCGGTGCTGGGGCACGACCCCACCGCGCACGCCGAGATCGTGGCGCTGCGGGCCGCGGCGCAGCAACTGGGCAATTACCGGCTCGATGGCTGCACGCTCTACGTCACGCTGGAGCCCTGCGCCATGTGCAGTGGCGCCATGCTGCATGCGCGCTTGCAGCGGGTGGTGTTCGGCGCCACCGATCCCAAGACCGGTGCCGCGGGTTCGGTGCTCAACCTGTTCGGGCATGCCGAGCTCAACCACCACACCCAGGTGCAGGGCGGGGTGCTGGCACAGGACTGCGGCGCGCTGCTCAGTACCTTCTTTCGCCACCGGCGCACCCAGCAGCGCACCGCGGCGCTGGCGCGCCATCCGCTGCGCGACGATGCCTTGCGCACCCCTGATGCGGCCTTTGCCCAGCTGCCCGATTACCCCTGGGCACCGCATTACCTCAACGACCTGCCCAGCCTGGCGGGTCTGCGCATGCACTATCTGGATGAGGGGCCGCACGGCGCACCGCGTACCTGGCTGCTGCTGCACGCGAGCCCCGCCTGGAGCTACCTGTTTCGGTACGTAGTGCCCAACTTGCTTGCAGCGGGCCACAGGGTGGTGGCGCCCGATCTCATTGGTTTTGGCAAAAGTGACAAGCCCAAGAAGGAGGCAGTGCATCGCCCGGATTGGCACATCCAGGTGCTGCAGGAGTTGCTCACTCGGCTGGATCTGCGCAATGCCGTGTTGCTAGAGCAAACCGGTGCACCGGGCATGGCCATGTCCGCGCGTGCCGTCTTCGAAGTCCCCGTGCCGCGGGGCAACGCCTATGAAGTGCCGTTTGCCAGTGCAGGTTACCGCGCCGGACCGCGTGCATTTGAGCGCCTGGGCTCCAGCGCGGTGGCGGGGCCGCTTCTGGGGGCTTTTGATCTGGATCGTCCCGAAGCGGCCCGGCAGCTTGTCGCGCGGGCCATGCAATACTTTGGCCATTGACCTCAACAGCGCACACCATCTTGTCCATCTCGCACAACCACAGCCCCGAAGGCGGCCACCACCATGGTCCTCAGCACATCTACATCTACTCGCCGGCCGGTGCCATCCGCGACAAGGCGGCTTTCAAGCGCGCCATTGCGCGCCTGAAGGCCCTGGGCCATGAAGTGGAGGTGGACCCCGACGCCCAGGCCGTGCACACGCGCTTTGCGGGCGACGATGCCACGCGCCTGGCCGCCATCCACCGCGCGGCAGCCAGCGGGGCCGACGTGGCGCTGATCACACGCGGGGCTTATGGCCTGACACGCATCCTGCCGGGCATCCGCTACAAGGCAGTGGCCAAGGCCATCGACGGCGGCATGAAATTTGTGGGGCTGAGCGATTTCACGGCGTTCCAGTCGGCCGTGCTGGCGCAAACCGGTGCCGTGACCTGGGCCGGCCCAGGGCTCATCAGCGATTTTGGCGTCGAGGGCGAGCCCGACGACATCATGCTGGCCTGCTTTGAGGACCTGCTGACGGGCCATGGTGAGGGCACCGGCTGGCGCATGGCGCGGGAAAAGCCGCTCACCGACGGCAAG
Source organism: Acidovorax sp. (assembly GCA_035350655.1). Classification (GTDB taxonomy): domain Bacteria; phylum Pseudomonadota; class Gammaproteobacteria; order Burkholderiales; family Burkholderiaceae_C; genus Acidovorax. The sequence goes on from DAOPUP010000078.1 coordinate 2,941, forward strand.
CCCGCAGTGCCCGATCTGTATGTCAAAAACGCCACCCTCTGGGGCGGTAACCTGGCCGTGCTCACCGGGCTGGTGGGTACGCCTTACATGCCCACTGTGCGGGGCGGCATTTTGTTCGTGGAGGATGTGGGAGAACATCCTTACCGCATCGAACGCATGCTCACGCAGCTGCTGCATGCGGGCATCCTGGCGCAACAGAAGGCGGTGGTGCTGGGGCAGTTCACCAATTACAAGCTGGCGCCCCACGACAAGGGGTTCAAGCTGCAGTCCGTAGTGGACTGGCTGCGCGGCCAGATCAAGGCGCCTGTGCTCACCAACCTGCCGTTTGGGCATGTGGCGACCAAGGTGGTGTTGCCGGTCGGGGCGAAGGTGTCGTTGTCGGTGGAAGAACGGGATGCGCTGCTGTACTGGGGGCACCCGCACTGAGGGCAAATTCAAACGCTGGCGCTGCCGGGGGGCGCGCTCAAAGCGCACGGCAGCTGCCCATGGAAAAGCGGTGTCAGTCGGTTCATAGTGGCATGGGCCAGGGGCTCACCCTGCAAAGGCACCAGCATGGTGAGCAAATCACCTCGCAAATACCACAACGCCTCGATATTGCTGGCGTAGCGCAGGCGCATGCCCATGCGGGCGACCTCACTGCCACTGAGACCCGCCAGGCTTTGGATCATTGCGTGGCGGACTTGCTCGAGGCCCTGGTTACGCACCCAGGCGGTGGATGCGGGCGCATCACGCCCCAGCGGGTTATGGCGACGATCGGGTTCGTTCCAGCGCATGAAATACGGGCAGGCAAGCTCGCAAGTGACAAGGCGTCGAAGGTAAGCGGATGTACCGTAGCGCACAAGAGGGGGGATCATTTTTGTGCATAAAGACAACATGCCGCACCGATTCCCGCCAAATTTGCCGATGATGGAGCGGGGCGTCCTCTGCCCGGCCTGTTTTTTCCATGGCAGTGCACTTGCCATCCAAGGCACGGGCTGCCGCTAAGCTTGCCTAATCTGCCCGAACAGGGGCCATGAAAGTTTGTTCCCATGAGTGTGCTGTCGACGATCGTTTTTGCAGATATCTCCGGCAGCGCGGCGTTATATGAAAGCCTGGGCAATGCGCACGCCACCGAGGCCATCACCAGCGTGACCCAGTGGATAGGCAACACGATCGAGGCCCACCATGGGCGCATCGTGAAGAATCTGGGCGATGGGGTTCTGGGTATTTTCGGAGATGCGGCCAGTGCCGTTTCTGCGACGGCGGCCATGCTGCGCGGACACCAGGAGCGGGCAAACCGTTGGCCTCAGCCGGTTCGGATGGACATCCGGGTCGGCGTGGCCAGCGGGGAGGTGGTGGATGTGGACGGCGACTGTTATGGGGATGCCGTGAACGTGGCCTCCCGGCTGTGTGAGCGCGCTGGGCCCGCCGAAATATGGGCGACGCAAACTTCCGTGCTGCTGGCGGGCAATGCGCCTGCTGCGGGGTATCGGAGGCTGGGGTCGATGGAGATCCGCGGCAAGGCCGAGAGGCTCACGATCTACCAAGTGGAATGGCGCGAAAACCAGGGGCCAGACTTGCTGACCATGCCGGCCACGCTGGTCAGCAACTTTGCGCCAATCGATTCGATTCTGGGGCAGATCCAGTTTTCCTGGCACGAGATCAACCTGTCGTTCACATCGACCGATGTGCCCTTGCATATCGGGCGTGCCGCCGGTGCGCGCTTGCATATCAACGAGCCCCGTGTCTCGCGCCAGCATGCGTGCATCGATTGGCGCAATGGCGGTTTCACCCTGACCGACATGAGCAGCTTCGGCACCTGGGTGCGCTTTGGCGGCAGTGATGCACTGGTGCCACTGCGCCGCAATGCCTGCCTCCTGCATGGCACAGGCCAGATTGCGCTGGGGGTGCCCTTCTCCGATGCCAGTGCTGCCATCGTGAAATTCCAGGTGACCGGAGGCAACATGCACCTGGGCTGATTTCGATGTGCCTTGCGCCCCGCACCGGGTAGAGGTCAAAGGACCGCCAACGCAGTATGGGATGGGGTGGTACGCTCATTCCACTACAACACATCGAGGGGACATACACCATGGCGTGGCTCAGGAATGCAATCGTCGGATGCGTCGCGGGCGCCTTGTTGGCGGGCGCGGGCGTCGCGCTGTATGCGCAGCGTGCTTTTCCCGCAGTGGATGGCCAGATGCGGGTGAGCGGCTTGCGCGAGGCGGTGCGGGTGCAGCGTGACGCCGCCGATGTGACGCATATCCGGGCACAGTCAGCGCAGGATGCGTGGTTTGCCATGGGGTACGTGCATGCCCAGGAGCGCACCTGGCAACTGGAGTTCAATCGCCGGGTGATGCATGGCCAGCTGTCCGAGATTTTCGGGGACGCCACGCTGGAAACCGACAAGCTCATGCGTGCACTCGACATCATGGGCCATGCCCGCCGGCAGTATGCGGGGCTGCCCGCCCAGGCCCGCGAGGCCTTGCAGGCCTACAGCCAGGGCATTCGCGCTTTCCACAAAGACCTGCCACAGGCATTGCCGCCCGAGTTCCATGTGCTGGGGGTTCAGCCCGGCGGAACGACCGGCGCAGTCTGGGAACCCGAAGACAGCGTGGCCTGGAGTCTGATGATGGCGCTGGACCTGGGCGGCAACTGGGGCAACGAGTTTGCCCGCCTGTCCTTGGCCCGAACGCTGGACACAGAGCGCCTGTGGCAGCTGATGCCCCCCTATCCGGGCGAGCCTCCTGTGGCATCGGCCGATCTTGCGGCGCTGTACCGGCAACTGGGCATCTACCGTGATGCGGTGGCGCCACCAGCCTCTGCCGACAGCGCAGTCGGCCAGCCCGTGGTCGCGACCCTGGGGGCGCACGAGGCGCAGGGTTTCTTGTCGCGTCAGCTCAGTCAAGGCATGCTGGCCTGGGCGCAGGACCTTGCCCGCAATGCCGGCAGTTCTGAAGGCAAGGGCAGCAACAACTGGGTGCTGGCGGGTTCGCGCACCGTCAGTGGCAAACCCCTGCTCGCCAACGACCCGCACCTGGGCCTGAGTGCTCCGGCTATCTGGTATTTCGCGCGGCTGCAGGCACCAGCCAGCGTCGCTGCCGACGGCAGCCCGATTGGGGCGATCGATGTCATCGGCGCCACCTTGCCGGGGCTGCCCTTTGTGATTCTGGGCCGTACCGACAGCGTGGCGTGGGGCTTCACCAACACGGGCCCCGATGTACAAGACCTTTACCTGGAGCAAATCCACCCCGACGACCCCAGCCTGTACCGCACGCCCGAGGGATGGAAGCCTTTTACGCTGCGCACGGAGACCATTCGCGTCAAGGGCCAGCCCGATGTGGTGCTGGCGCTGCGCGCGACGCGCCATGGCCCGGTGCTCAGTGACGTGCAAAAGTCGCATGCCCAGGTGCTGGACCTGCGCAAGCATGTGCTGGCGCTGCGCTGGAGCGCGCTCGATGCCGACAACCAGACGGTGCTTGCAGCGCAGCAGACCAACCAGGCGAAGTCGGTGGATGCGCTGTTTCAGGCGCTGGAGCTCAACCACTCGCCGATGCAGAGCGTGGTGGCCGCCGACGTGCAGGGAAACATCCGTTTCAAGGCCGTGGGCCGGGTGCCTTTGCGCCAAGCAGGCAATGACATTCGGGGCGTGGCGCCGTCGCCCGGCTGGGATGCGCGCTACGACTGGCAAGGCTGGCTGCCCTTTGCGCAGACCCCCGAGGATGACGGTCGCAGGGGCTGGGTGGCCACAGCGAACCAGCGCGTCACAGCGCCCGGCTATCCGCACTACCTCGCCCAGGACTGGGTTTTGCCCTACCGCTACGACCGCATTGTCCAGCTGATCGAGTCCACGCCCCGGCATGACGCAGCCAGCATGCAGGCCATCCAGGCAGACGTCTTGTCACTGGCAACGCAGCGACTGCTTGCGCATCTGCGCAAGGCCGCACCGCAGCACCCGCTGGCGGGCGCTGTACAAGTGCTGCTGCGCGATTTTGACGGCGTGATGGATGCAGGCCAGGCTGGACCGCTGGTGTTTGCGGCCTGGGTGGATGAGCTGGCGCGGGGCGTGATTGCTGCGCGCGTGGGCGACGACCGCTTCAAAGCCACCTATGGCAAGCGTGACTACCGCGCGGCCCTGGAAGGCATTCTGGAGCGCGATGATGCCTGGTGGTGCCAGCCGCTGTCTTGCGCTGAGCAGTCGGCCGCCGCGCTGGTACGTGCACTCGATCGCTTGCAGGCCGGCTACGGCGATGATCCAACCCGGTGGCGCTGGGGAGATGCCCACCCTGCGCTCAGCAGCCACCGCCCGTTTGGCAACGTGGCCCTGCTGGCGCCTTACTTTGATGTGAGCGTGCCGTCGCCCGGCGATGCCTACACGGTCAATGTGGGCCAGTACAACGCCGGCGAGGCCAAAGGCCCCTTCGTGAACCGCCATGCGGCTTCGCTGCGCGCGGTGTACGACCTGGCAGATCTGGAGCAGTCGCAGTTCATCTACCAGACCGGTCAGAGCGGACTGGTGTTCTCGCCGCGTTACCGCGACATGCGCTCCGCCTGGGCGCAGGGGGGCTACCGCCGCTTGCAGCGAGAGCCCGCACGCATGCAGCACGACTTGCGGCTCGTGCCGGCTCCCTAGGAGGCTGCCGGGCATGGAAATTGTCGGCTGCAAATCCGGCAAAACCTGTCCTTGCTGAGCCCATTTTCGCTATCGACGCTCCAAGTCCGACCGCCTCCTGGCGTCGTTCAGGGCAGGGCGGCACAGGAATTTGCCGACGCCGGCAAGCGTGGCGTCGGCCACTGCGTACCGGCATTTTTTGCTCTCAGCAGCCGCGTGTGACGGGCGGCTGCACCTCGTGCCGGGGCGCTGCGTATTTGCCCAGTTCCCATTTGGCGATGGCATTGCGGTGCACTTCGTCCGGACCATCGGCAAAGCGCAGCGTGCGTGCGCCGGCGTACGCGTAGGCCAGCGGAAAATCGTCGCACATGCCGCCACCGCCATGCACCTGCATGGCCCAGTCGATCACCTGGCAGGCCATGCTGGGTGCCACGACCTTGATCATGGCGATCTCGGTGCGCGCGACCTTGTTGCCCGCGGTGTCCATCAGCCAGGCGGCCTTGAGCGTGAGCAGGCGCGCCATGTCGATCTTGCAGCGGGCTTCGGCGATGCGCTCCTGCGTCACCGTCTGCTGGGCCACGGACTTGCCAAAGGCCATGCGTGCGCTGGCGCGCCTGCACATCAGCTCCAGCGCGCGCTCGGCCAGGCCGATCAGGCGCATGCAGTGGTGGATGCGTCCGGGGCCCAGGCGCCCTTGTGCGATCTCGAAGCCACGGCCCTCGCCCAGCAGGATGTTGCTGACCGGCACGCGCACGTTGTCGAACGTCATCTCGACATGGCCATGGGGTGCATCGTCGTAGCCGAACACGTTGAGCGGGCGCAGGATGGTGATGCCCTGGGTGTCGGCAGGCACCAGCACCATGCTTTGCTGCGAGTGCTTGGGGGCCTCGGGGTCGGTCTTTCCCATGGTCACGAACACGGCGCAGCGCGGGTCGGCGGCGCCCGAAATCCACCACTTGCGGCCGTTGATGACGTACTCTTCGCCTTCGCGCGTGATGCGCGTTTCGATGTTGGTGGCGTCGCTCGATGCCACGTCGGGCTCGGTCATGGCGAAGGCAGAGCGGATCTTGCCCTCCAGCAGAGGCTTGAGCCAGCGCGCCTTGTTGGCGTCATCGCCATAGCGGGCAATGGTCTCCATGTTGCCCGTGTCGGGCGCCGAGCAGTTGAACACCTCGCTGGCCCAGGGCACGCGGCCCATGATTTCGGCCAGGGGCGCATATTCCTGGTTGGTCAGGCCGGCACCGTCGTAGCCCGAGGCGGCGGCGCTGTCGACCGGCAGAAACAGGTTCCACAATCCGGCGGCATG
>DAOPUP010000079.1:0-8785 GCA_035350655.1 Acidovorax sp.
GATTGAACTCGGCACCGATTTTTTTGACCAGGGCCTCGGCCTCGCGCACCGAGAGCTTCTTGGCCGCGATCTGGTTGCCCGCCGTGATCTGCGCGGCGCGGTCCAACGCCAGCAATGCACGGGCGTGGCCCATGTCGATGTCGCCGGCCATCAGCATGGTCTGCACAGGATCTGCAAGGTTCAAGAGACGCAGCAGATTGCTGGCGGCGCTGCGCGAGCGGCCCACGGCCTGCGCGGCCTGCTCGTGCGTGAGGCCGAACTCCTTGACCAGGCGCTGCAGGCCCTGCGCTTCTTCGAGCGGGTTGAGGTCTTCGCGCTGGATGTTCTCGATGAGCGCCATGGCCGCGGCGGCCTCGTCGGGCACATCGCGCACCAGCACCGGCACGGCGTCGAGGCCCGCCAGCCGGGACGCACGAAAACGCCGCTCGCCCGCGATGATTTCGTACAACGGCCCCTCTTGGCTGAGGGAGCCCATCACAGGGGAGGGCCCCTGCGATGCCCGTTCCTGGCGGCGCAGCCGGGCTTGTTCGTCGCTCAGGCGGCGCACCAGAATCGGCTGCATGATGCCCTGGGCCTTGATGCTTTCGGCCAGCTCGTACAGCGCGCCCTCGTCCATGCGCGTGCGCGGCTGGTACGCGCCGGGCACCAGCTCGCTCAGGGGCAGGCTGCTGGGCAGGCCCGCGTCGGCCGCCTGGGCGGTTTCGACCCCTTCAGCGACTTTGGGGCCCAGCAGGGCTTCGAGTCCGCGGCCCAGGCCCTTGGGTTTCTTGGTGACCATGTTTTCAATCTTTCAAGAGGGTGTGCAACAGCGCCTGGCCTTCAGGCCAGTCTGCGAGGCCGGATTCGGCGTTGAGGTGGCCGCGTTCGCCGCCGTCGATAAAACGCGCGCCCCAGGCCTGCGCCAGGCTTTCAGCGCGCTCGAAACTGCAATACGGATCGTTGCGGCTGCCCACCAGCAAGGCAGGAAAAGGCAGGGGCCGGCGCGCAATGGGCGCCCAGCCGCGGATTTGCGCGGCCAGGTCGGGGCGCTCCACATCGCCTGGGGCCACCAGCAGCGCGCCCTGCACGCGGTGGGCGTTGGGCGAGTGCGCGGCCCACCAGGCGGTGAGGAGGCAGCCCAGGCTGTGCGCCACCAGCACCACGGGGCCATCGGCATCGACCACGGTTTCTTCGAGCCGCGCCGACCAGTCGCCACGCAGCGGGCGCATCCAGTCGTGCTGCTCCACGCGGTAGTAGCCATGCTGCACCGCCCACCGGCTTTGCCAATGGTCGGGGCCCGAGTTCTGCCAGCCGGGCAGCAGCAGGATGCGGGAGGGCGTCATGGGCGCTTTTTACTATTATTTTGATAGCTACTAGTGTATGCAAATCATGCACCAGCGGCCATTTTGGCCCTGACTGCCGACAAGGCAGGCATGCTTTGCGCGCGCGTGACCATTTCTTGCGCAAATTCGACAAAAGCCTGGCTGCCCTTGGCGGCCGGGTCAAACACCACGCCGGGCAGGCCATAGCTGGGCGCCTCGGCCAGGCGCACGTTGCGCGGGATCACGCTGTTGAACACCTTGTCGCCAAAGTGGCCCTTGAGCTGCTCGCTCACCTGTTGCTGCAGCGTGATGCGCGGATCGAACATCACGCGCAGCAAGCCGATGATCTGCAGTTCGCGGTTCAGGTTGGCGTGCACCTGCTTGATGGTGTTGACCAGATCGGTCAGCCCTTCGAGGGCAAAGTATTCGCACTGCATGGGCACAACCACGCCATGCGCGCTGCACAGGCCGTTGAGCGTGAGCATGCTCAAGGACGGCGGGCAGTCGATGAGCACGAAATCGTAGTCGGCATCCACCTCGGCCAGCGCCACCTTAAGGCGCTTTTCGCGGTGTTCCAGCGTCACCAGTTCCACCTCGGCGCCGGCCAGTTCACGGTTGGCGCCCAGCACCCAGTAACCGCACTTGTCTGCCAGCACGGCCGCCTCTTTCACCGAGGCGGATTCGAGCAGCACGTCGTACACCGTCAGCTCCAGACTGCGCTTGTCCACGCCCGAGCCCATGGTGGCATTGCCCTGGGGATCGAGATCGACCATCAGCACGCGCTGGCCGATCTTGGCCAGGCCGGCGGCCAGGTTGACGGTGGTGGTGGTCTTGCCAACGCCACCCTTTTGGTTGGCAACGCAGAAAATTTTGGCCATGTGGACGCTGTGGTGGTGTTGGTTTATTTGGAGAGGGCCAGCTTGATGCCAAAGCCGATAAGAAAGACGCCGGCCACTTTTTCCAGCACGCGGGCGATGAGCGGGTTGGCGCGCATGCGCTCGGCCAGGTGGTGCGTGAGCAGCACCACGGTGAGGCCATAGGCCAAGGTCAGTGCGGCAATGGTGGCCGCCATCACGCCAAAGGTGAGCATGCCCTGGTGGCGCGCCGGGTCCACAAACAGCGGAAAGAACGCCATGTAGAACACGATGGCCTTGGGGTTGAGCAAGGTGATCAGCCCGGCCTGCCTGAAATAGTGGCGTGGCTGGATATTCAGGATGGGTTGGGCGCCGGGTTTGGCCGTGAGCATCTTCAAGCCCAGCCATGCCAGGTAGGCCGCACCCAGCCACTGCACGGCGTTGAAAGCCGTGGGGTACGTGGCCAGCAAAGCCGCCACGCCGGCCACGGCCGCCCACATCAACACCTGGTCGCCCGCGATCACCCCCAGGGTGGCCGCCAGCCCCCCGCGCACGCCGCCCTTGCTGGTGGAGGTGATGAGTGCCAGATTGCCGGGGCCAGGAATGGCCAGAAACAGCACAATGGCGGCGACAAAGGCGCCGTAGTCTGCGATGCCGAACATGCTCAGGACTTACGCAAATAAGGATGCCGCAACGGTACCTGCCTTTGTGGCAGGCGACTTGCCTGGGCCTGTTGTGCGTAAGTCATGGTGATTTCTCCTGGGAGCGCTGGATGGGTGCCGCTGTATGTGCGCCCGCAATGAGGAGCCGAGTTTACGCGAGCGGTCGCATCCAGATGATGCAGCGCTCCGCGTCGAGGCCCGGCACCACCAGCGGTTCCACGTGAAACACCTGCACATCGGCGGGCAAGGCAGCGATTTCCTCCTCGGGGTGCTTGCCCTTCATGGCCAGCCAGACCCCGTGGGGTGCGGCCAACGCGGCGCGCGACCAGCTCACGAAGTCGGGCAACGAAGCAAAGGCGCGGCAGCTGACAACGTCGAACGGGGTGGACAGCGTTTCGACCCGCGCATGCACCCCATGCAGGTTGCGCAGCTTGAGCGCCACCGCCGCCTGCTGGATGAAAGCCGCCTTCTTGCCCACCGTGTCGACGCAGCTCACATCCACCTCGGGGCAACAGATGGCAAACACCACGCCCGGCAGGCCACCGCCCGAACCCACGTCGAGCAGCCGGACAGGCCCAGCCAATGCGCCCCCCTCTTGCTCCAACCCGGCCACATGGCGGCGCAGCGGCGGCACGGCCGCCAGGCTGTCGAGCAGGTGGTGCGTGAGCATCTCCTGCGGGTCGCGCACGGCTGTCAGGTTGTAGACCTTGTTCCACTTTTGCAGCAACGCCAGAAAGTCCAGCAACTGGATGATCTGCGCTTCGGCCAACCCTAGGGACAGGGCATGCGCGCCAGCCTGCAGCTGCGCACGCAGGGCTTCGTGGGCCACTGCCGTCATGCCGCCACCTCCCCTTCTGATTGGGCAGGCGACACCGGGGCTGCGGCAAACTCCTTGAACCCACCCCGCTTCAAATGCACCATCAGCAGCGAAATCGCCGCCGGCGTGATGCCGGTGATGCGCGAGGCATGGCCCAGGGTTTCGGGCCGGTGGCGGCTGAGCACCTGGCGGGCCTCAAAACTCAGGGCCGTGACCTGCATGTAATCCAGGTCGGGGGGCAGGCGCAGTCTTTCAAAATGCGCTGCGCGCTCCACCTCGCCCTTCTGGCGGTCGATGTAACCCGAATATTTGGCTGCAATCTCGACCTGCTCCAGCACCGGTTCGCTCAGGGCCCCCAGCGCTTCACGTGAAACATCAGTGCAGGCATACTTGCCACCTTCCAGCGACATCAGGTTGGCATAGCTCACATCCGGGCGGCGCAGCAGCTCGAACAGGTTGTACTCACGCTCGATGCTCTTGCCCAGCACGCGCTCCGACTCTGCCGCAGGCAGATTGCGCGGGTTCACCCAGGTGGCCTTCAAGCGTTCTGTTTCACGTGAAACTGCATCGCGCTTGCGGCTGAAGGCATCCCAACGTGCGTCATCCACCAGGCCCATCTGGCGCCCTACTTCGGTCAGGCGCATGTCGGCGTTGTCTTCGCGCAGCTGCAGGCGAAACTCGGCCCGGCTGGTGAACATGCGGTAGGGCTCGGTCACGCCCTTGGTGATGAGGTCATCCACCAGCACGCCCAGATAGGCCTCATCGCGGCCGGGCAGCCAGGCGCCTCCGAACGCATTGGGCTCGCCCTTGACCTCCCGGCATTGCAGCGCGGCATTGATGCCAGCAAACAGGCCCTGGGCCGCCGCCTCTTCATAACCCGTGGTGCCATTGATCTGCCCGGCAAAAAACAGGCCGGCAATCTGCCGCGTCTCGAAGCTGCTCTTGAGCGCGCGCGGGTCAAAATAGTCGTATTCGATGGCATAGCCGGGGCGCAGGATATGTGCGTTCTCCAGCCCCGCCATGCTGCGCACCAACTCATACTGGATGTCGAACGGCAAGCTGGTACTGATGCCGTTGGGGTAGAACTCATGCGTGGTCAAGCCCTCGGGTTCGAGAAAAATCTGGTGGCTGTCCTTGTCGGCAAAGCGGTTGATCTTGTCTTCCACGCTGGGGCAATAGCGCGGACCCACGCCCTCGATCTTGCCGGTGAACATGGGGCTGCGGTCGAAGCCGCTGCGGATGATTTCGTGCGTGCGCTCGTTGGTGTGCGTGATCCAGCAGGGCATCTGGCGCGGGTGCATTTGTGCACCACCATGCGCATGCGCCATGAAGCTGAACACCGGCACCTGGCCTTCATTCACGCCCCCGGGCATGCCGTCGCCCGGCTGCTCGACGCACTTCGAAAAATCAATGCTGCGCCCATCGAGCCGCGGCGGCGTGCCGGTCTTCAGGCGCCCCTGGGGCAGCTTCAGTTCCTTGAGCCGGGCCGACAGCGACACGGCAGGCGGGTCACCTGCCCGGCCGGCCGCATAGTTGTTCAGGCCCACATGGATCTTGCCGTCGAGGAACGTGCCCGCTGTCAGCACCACGGTGCGGCTGCGAAAGCGGATGCCCACCTGCGTGACGGCGCCCACCACCCGGTCGCCCGTTCCGTCGGATTCAACCATCAGGTCGTCCACCGCTTGCTGGAACAACCACAAGTTGGGCTGGTTCTCCAGCATGCGGCGGATGGCGGCCTTGTACAGGATGCGGTCGGCCTGCGCTCGCGTGGCGCGCACGGCGGGCCCCTTGCTGCTGTTGAGAATGCGGAACTGGATGCCGCTCTCGTCCGTGGCCAGCGCCATGGCGCCACCGAGCGCGTCCACCTCTTTGACGAGATGGCCCTTGCCGATACCGCCAATGCTGGGGTTGCAACTCATCTGCCCCAACGTCTCGATGTTGTGGGTCAGCAGCAAGGTCTTGCACCCCATGCGCGCAGCAGCCAGCGCGGCCTCGGTGCCGGCGTGGCCACCGCCCACCACGATCACATCAAATTCCTGGGGATACAACATGGGACAACTCCAGGGCCCACCGGCCCATGACCTAACAACCAAGCAACAACCAACCCGCGCCCGCCGGCCTTGTGGGCCGGGCAGAAAACCCACGATTTTCCCACCTTTGGCAAAACTGCACGCAGATGCCATGGCAACATCCCTCCCGACGCCGGACGGTTCCACGTGAAACACAGCACCGGGCCCGCGCTTGCAGCAGCGTCCACCGTGCCAGACACCGGTCCCGGCCAGAGGAACCATGCGTGCACATCCATCGACGTGCCGTGCGCCTGTGCTCCAATGGCGCCACATATCCGTCGTCCTTGCGGGCCATCCTGGCCGGCCACCACGGGTGAATCGTTTCAAGCCAAAAGCCTTCTTGCGCTGGATTGACCAGCGCACAGCGCTATCAAAATAAATTAACCACCATGGATTGCCGACCTGGCTGCGGCGCCTGTTGCACCGCCCCCTCCATCAGCTCGCCCATCCCCGGCATGCCCCAGGGCAAGCCGGCCGGTGTGCGCTGCATTCAACTGGGCGACGATGCCCGCTGCCTCATTTTTGGGCAACCAGAACGCCCGACGGTGTGTGCCGGGCTGATGCCCGCCGCCGACATGTGCGGCCCCGACCAGGGGCACGCCCTGCACTATCTGGCGCAGCTGGAGGAACAGACCTGCCCAGCGCCGCAGCCGACCGGGCCCCTCCTCCACACCGCCACCGCAGCCCCCTGCAGCGTCACCAACACCCCGGCGCCAGCAGAAAACCGGCGCAGCGCATAGCATCGGGCCTTCCCCTTTTTTGATGGTTCACGAGGATTACTCCATGAAGCTCTACTACTCGCCTGGCGCCTGCTCGCTCTCACCCCACATCGCACTGCACGAAGCAGGCCTGGCCTACACGCCCGTGCTGGCCAGCACCAAGAGCCACAAGCTGCAGGACGGCACCGACTTCTACGGCATCAACCCGCTGGGCTATGTGCCGCTGCTGGAGCTGGACAACGGTGAGCGCCTGCGCGAAGGCCCGGTCATCGTGCAGTACATCGCCGATCTGGTCCCCGAAAAGAAACTGGCTCCCGCCCACGGCACGATGGAGCGCTACCGCCTGCAGGAATGGCTGAACTTCATCGGCACCGAAGTGCACAAAGGCTTCAGCCCGCTGTTCAACCCCGCCACACCCGAGGAATACAAGGCCATCGCGCGCGCGCAGTTGCTCAAGCGCCTGCAATGGGTGGACAGCCAGCTCGCCGGCAAAGAGTACCTCCTGGGCGAGCAGTTCACCGTGGCCGACGGCTACCTGTTCACCGTGACCAACTGGGCCGGGTTCGTCGGCCTCGACCTCTCGGGCCTGACCCACCTCGCGGCTTACCGCGCCCGCGTGGGCGCCCGGCCCGGCGTGCAAGCCGCCATGAAAGCCGAAGGCCTGCTCAAGTAAGCGCCCGCATGCGCCGCTGCGGGCCCTCCGTGCCGGCGCATGAAATAAGGTGCAAAAAGAGTTACAGCCCATATGCAATAAGCGCTGGCTGCTATTGTTTTAAAAAATTTGGATTCTCTTTGCGCCAGCGCAGTTAGCACACAAAGGCGACACCGTGCAGCCTGCGGTGTACTGCAACAAGTGCCGCGGTGCAGTACCCTTGGGGTCGAGCTCACCCCCGGGGCCCACCCTTTTCACCCTCGCGACGAAAGCCTTTTATGCCCTCTTTGTTTGAACCCGTAAAGGCCGGTGATCTGCACCTGGCCAACCGCATCGCCATGGCACCGCTCACGCGCAATCGCGCGCCCGGCGCCATCCCCACGCCGCTCATGGCCACCTACTACACGCAGCGCGCCAGCGCCGGCCTGCTGATCACCGAGGCCACCGCCATCAGCCCCCAAGGCCAGGGCTATGCCGACGTGCCCGGCCTGTATGGCACCGAGCAGCTCGATGGCTGGAAGCGCGTGACCAGCGCCGTGCACGCCGAAGGCGGCAAGATCGTGGTGCAGCTGTGGCATGTGGGCCGCGTCTCGCACACCGACCTGCAGCCCGGCAACGCGGCCCCGGTGGCTCCCTCGGCGCTGCGCGCCAAGACCAAGACGGTGCTGATCAAGGACGGCGTGCCCACCTTCACCGACACCTCCATGCCCCGCGCGCTCGACCTGGACGAGTTGCCCGGCATCGTGCAGGACTTCCGCCATGCCGCGCGCAACGCCATCGCCTGCGGCTTTGACGGGGTGGAGATCCACGCGGCCAACGGCTACCTGCTCGACCAGTTCATGAAAACCGGTGCCAACCAGCGCACCGACGACTACGGCGGCAGCATTCGAAACCGCGCCCGGCTCACGCTCGAAGTGGTGCGCGCCATCGTCGATGAGATCGGCGGCGGCCGCACCGGCATCCGCCTGTCGCCCGTGACACCCGCCAACGACATCGTGGACGACAACCCCCAGCAGCTGTTTGACTACTTGCTGGCCCAGCTCGCCCCGCTGGGACTGGCCTATGTGCATGTCATCGAAGGCGCCACCGGCGGGCCCCGCGAACTGCCCGACCGCCCCTTCGATTACGCCGCCCTCAAGGCCGTGTACCGCAAGGCCGGCGGCCAAGGTGCCTGGATGGTGAACAACGCCTACGACCGCCCCCTGGCCGACGCCGCCGTGGCAGCGGGCGCCGACATCGTGGCCTTTGGCCGGCCCTTCATCGCCAACCCCGATCTGGTCACCCGGCTGGAAAAGAACGCGCCCCTCAACGAGCCCGACCGCAGCACCTTCTATGGCGGTGGCGCCGCCGGCTATACCGATTACCCCACCTTGTTCTGAAGGCAGGCGATCCCGGTCAAAAGCGGCTGCAGCGCTTATAAATCAAGCGCTTGAAGCTATTTAAATAATAGCAAGCATGCGCTACGGCGCTGCGCTGCTCCGTCAGGCTGCGAGCCGGGGTGTGATGTGCCCCGTCATTGCGCGCTGCGGCACGGAGGCCGTTGCGCGGGACCGGCCCAACTGGCCAGCACCTGCGTCAGCCAGGTGGAACTGCTGCACCACCTGCGACAGCCGCTGCGCCTGCTCGCGCAGCGACTCGGCGGCCGCGGCCGACTCCTCCACCAGCGCCGCGTTCTGCTGCGTCATGCGGTCGATCTCGCCCACCGACTGGT
>DAOPUP010000080.1:0-8721 GCA_035350655.1 Acidovorax sp.
ACTTTGCCACCGCGCCCGACCTGTATGGCCTGTACGCCAGTCGCCATGCGGCCCTGGAATCGCTGCGCCAGCTGGCCGACGACCAGCGCTTGTGCTACGCCGCCCTGGGTCTGGAGAAGCTCCCCAAGGGCAGGGCCTGCTTTCGGGCCATGCTGCACCAGTGTGCGGGCGTGTGCCGTGGCGATGAAGCGCCCGAGGTGCATCGGCAGCGCCTGTTCACCAGCCTCGAAGGGCTGCGGGTGGCCTGCTGGCCCTATCCGGGTGCCATCGGCCTGGTCGAGCGCGATGACGACGGGCCGCAAATCCACGTCGTTCACCACTGGCATTACCTGGGCAGCGTCCGTGATGCAGCCGAAGCCCGGCTGCTGGACAAAGTGGCGCCGGGCTTTGATGCGGACGGCTACAAGATCCTGTGCAAGCCCATCCTGAGTGGCCGCGCAGAGATCATCCTGCTCTGACCATCGTCCCCGGGTCACCGCCGCGAGACCACCCGTTGGAGGCAGGCCGAAGTGAAGGCTCATAAATGCTTCTTTTTTAATAGCATGCATGGCTTGAAGGGCCGCCGCTAGCACCTTGTTTGGACGTATACCCATCATCGGGTCGCCGCATGGTGCAGGTGGGATAATCACGGCTTTCTCCTGTAGCGAGGCGGTATTGGTTTTTGCCAAGCACCGTTGCAGCCCCTCCCCCTGCCTGTGTTTTTTCTGTGGAACCCACCCTGAGCCCCTGGCGCATGTCCGTCGCCCCGATGATGGACTGGACCGATCGCCATTGCCGCTACCTGCACCGCCTGCTGAGCCGGCACACCCTGCTGTACACCGAAATGGTGACGACGGGCGCGCTGGTGCATGGCGATGTGCAGCGTCATCTGCGCTTCAACGCCGAAGAACACCCGGTGGCACTGCAACTGGGCGGCAGCGAACCGGCCGATCTGGCGCACTGCGCGCGGCTGGGCGAACAATGGGGGTACGACGAAATCAACCTCAACTGCGGCTGCCCCAGCGAGCGCGTGCAGCGCGGCGCCTTTGGCGCCTGCCTGATGAACGAACCCCAGCTCGTGGCCGACTGCGTGAAGGCCATGGTGGATGTGGTGCAGGTCCCCGTGACCGTCAAGCACCGAATCGGCATCGACAAGGACGAAAGCTACGCCTTCGTGCGCGACTTCGTGGGCACGGTGGCGGCTGCGGGTTGCACGGTGTTCATCGTGCATGCCCGCAATGCCTGGCTCAAGGGCCTGTCGCCCAAGGAGAACCGCGAAGTGCCGCCGCTGCGCTATGACGTGGTGCGCCAGCTCAAGACCGATTTTCCGCACCTGACCATCGCTATCAATGGCGGCCTCCAGACAGATGCAGCGGTGCAGGAACAGCTGCAGCACATTGACGGCGTGATGGTGGGCCGCGAGGCCTACCACAACCCCTGGTGGCTGGCGCGCTGGGATGCCCTGTATTACGGCGCCCCCGAAAACACGCTCACCCGCGAGGATGTAGAGGCGGCCATGGTGGACTACATGGCGCGCGAGGCCGCTGCGCACGGAACGCCGTGGGCCAGCATCGCGCGCCACATGCTGGGCCTGCGCCATGGGCTGGCGGGCTCACGCCGCTGGCGCCAGGTGTGGAGCGACCACCGCCTCAAGGGCCTGCCACCGCACGAAGTGATGGCCTTGGCGCACGCCAGCCCGGTCGTGGCCTGATTCCCATTCGCCAGCGGCGCGGTCGGGGGTGTGCCGCTCCGAGGGGCAGTACTTCGACCTCAGGGTGCACGGAATGGGTAGCGCCAGCCACCGCAGGGCAGCCTGCGGACACATGGAGCCATCACCCGGCGCCTAGCTGGCGCGCCAGCCACCCTTGCAAGGGCTCGGGCTTGGAAAACAGGTAACCCTGCAGGCAGTCGCATTGGCTGCTGACCAGAAAATCGGCCTGGGCGCGTG
Source organism: Acidovorax sp. (assembly GCA_035350655.1). Lineage (GTDB taxonomy): Bacteria > Pseudomonadota > Gammaproteobacteria > Burkholderiales > Burkholderiaceae_C > Acidovorax. The sequence continues at coordinate 1,928 of DAOPUP010000080.1, forward strand.
TCTCGACACCCTCGGCCACGACGCGCAACTTGAGGTGCTTGGCCACCGAGATGATGGACTGCACGATGGCCGTGTCGTTGGGGTCGCTGGGCGTGTCCTGCACAAAGCTCTTGTCAATCTTCAACTCGTACAGCGGCAGGCGCTTGAGATAGGCCAGGCTGGAATAGCCGGTGCCAAAGTCGTCGATCGAAAAGCGCACGCCCAGTTGCCCCAGCTCGGTCATGCGGGCGATGGTGCTGTCGAGGTTTTCGATCAGCAGGCTTTCGGTGACCTCCAGGATGAGCTGGGTCGCCGGAGCGCCGGTCTGCGCTAGCATGCCGCGCACGCGTTCGACAAAATCGTTCTGGCGAAACTGGCGCTCGCTCACGTTGACTGCAAGGGAAAGATCCTGCCCCGCTGCCTGCAGGCGTGCCAGGACCTCGCAGGCCTGCAAGATCATCCAGTCGCCCATGCGCAGGATGAGACCTGACGATTCCGCGACCGGGATGAAGCGGCTGGGCGGCACGCTGCCGCGCACCGGATGGTTCCAGCGCATGAGCAGCTCGCCACCGGTCACGGTGCCGGACGCATCGACCTGCGATTGCACGAACGCCGACAGTTGGCCCTCGGCACTGGCCAATTTGAGGTCTTGCTCCAGCGCCAGGCGCTCCTGCACGTCGGCCTGCATGTCGGTTTCATAAAAGCAGATGCGATCGCGCCCCAGGTCCTTGGCGCGGTACATGGCCGTGTCGGCCTCGCGCAGCAGGTCTTCCACCTTTTCGTTGCGTTTGGGAAAAAGGGTGATACCGATGCTGCCCGTGCTGCTGTAGAGGTGGGTGTCGATGGTGTACGGCGCTTCCAGGGCCAGGCGCACGGCTTCGGCCGACAGCAAGGCGCTGCGCCCGGCCGATTCGATGTCTTCGCCCAGGTCGTTGACCAACATCACGAATTCGTCGCCGCCAATGCGCGCGACGGTGTCGCCGGGGCGCTGCAGTTGCGTCAAACGCTGCGCCACCTGCTTGAGCAGCGCGTCCCCCAGCGAATGCCCGCGGGCATCATTGATCTGCTTGAAGTTGTCCAGGTCGATGAACAAAAGCGCCCCCACCTGCCCAGACTTGCGCGCCGAGGCCAGCGCGCTGTCCATGCGATCGGCCAGCATGCGGCGGTTGGGTAGGCCGGTCAACGCGTCAAAGTAGGCCAGCAAGCGCGTGCGGGCTTCGGCCTGCTTGCGCTCGGTGATTTCACGGGACAGGGCGATGAAACGGGGTGGCTGTCCGGGTGTGGTCGTTTCCTTGCGGGCGATCGACAGCTCGAACCAGTGGGTCTTGCCCCCCAGCTCCAGGGAGTACTGGTGGCCGATCGAATAACCCGTGTCCTGGGCGGCATGCAGTGCGGCGCGCCATCCAGCAGCGGCCTCGGGTGGAACGAACTCTTCCATCAGCCGGCCCAGGAACATTTCGGGCGGCACCGCGAGCAACGACGAGCGCGCCGAGCGGTAATGGTAGATGCGCCCGTCGAGCCCCATCTCGAACAAGAGATCGGGAATGGCGTTGAGGGTACTTTCCAAGTCGTCGCGTGTGCTGCGCAGGGCCTGTGTCATGCGATGCGCCAGCCCCAGGGCGCGCTCGCGGCCCGTGGCCGTGGTCCAGACCAGCCAGCCCACCATCAGGCTCAATGCCGCGCCCATCCAGCCAAACAGGTCGTAATTCTGGTCCTCGAAGCGCTGCTCGAAGGCCGGCAGCGGCTGCATCATGAGCGTCCAGGTGCGCCCGCCCAGGGCGATGCGCTGTGTGGCGTGCAAGCCGTGCGGCGTTTCCTGTGCAGTCACCTGGAAGTCCGTGCGACCATGCAGCAGGCTGTCAGCCGACTGCGCATCACCGTCGTAGATGGCCAGCTCGATGTCGGAGTCGAGCTGCTGGGCCATCCCTTGCAGCAAGGCCGGCATGCGAAACGGCGCCGACACCCAGCCCACCAGTGCGCGTTGCCGGTCCTCGACCGAATGGAGCTCGACATTCTTTCGGTAAATCGGCTGGTACATCACGAGGCCGGTGACGGCATCGCGCCCCTCGTCCTGCCGCAGCCTGAGCCCTGCAGTCAGCGCAAGCTGCCCGGTGTCGCGGGCGCGCTCCAGCGCCTCACGGGCCGTCGGCACGGTGGAAATATCAAAGCCCAGCGCCTTGAGGTTGTCGCTGGATCGGGGCTCGATGTGGGTGATGGGCGTGTAGTGCGCGCGCACGCCCTGCGGATGCACCTGGTACGACGCGAATCCCCGGGCGCGCATTTGCGCCGTATGGGCAGCCAGCCGTTCGGTCGGCAGGTCCAGCGCATAGGCGATACCCTGCAAGCCGGGCCGGGTTTCCGCCAGTCGCAAGGCCCCCACATAGGCAGAAAACTCGTCACGATCAATGCTGTCGGACCCCTCGTGGTAACCCTTGACGCCCAGCAGCACCATCTCGTAGGTGCCCATGCGCTCCTTGAGGTTGTAGACGATGCGATCCACCGCGGTGGAGAAGGCCTGGCGCCTTTTGGCGTCGGCTTCACGCGCGGCGGACTGCCAGTACAGCACCGTGAGCCCCAGAAGGAACAGTGTCAGCACCGGTCCCATCAGCGCCAGCAGGCGCCAGCGGCTTTGCGTGTGGGGCAGCTCTTCGGGCTGGCGGGCGAGGCTCATGGACTCTATCAATACGGAGGGTGGAGGAACGAGGCGGGCAGTCTGCACCAAAAGGCAGCTGGGAAATGACAACACGGTCGCCCCCCATTATGGGCAAGCCTGGCAGCCGCCGGCGCCATTTTTTGTGCTCTCCGTTCTCATGTGTTATCAGCGCGGGCCGGGCACGCAACCGGACCGCGGGCGGGACTCCTCGCAAGGGTGATGCGAATGCCATCTGGCGGCCATGCTGGGGTTCGAAGGCCTTACGATCCACACATCAGGTGCCTTTGAAATAATTCTTATGCCATCGCTTGATTTCGAACGGGAAGAAGCCCGTTTCAATGCCTTCCACGACCAGAACCTGCCCCGCCTGCAGGAGGCCTGCGCATCTTTCGTCGCCCTGCTGACCGCCTTGCTGATCCCCTCGGGGCAGGTGGATGTGTCCAAGGTGGAAGGCCGCGTCAAAGACAAGGACGAGGCGATCCGCAAGTTCACCCGCAAATACCGCCCGACGCTGGAAGAGGCCAATCAGCCGTATGAGATTGCTCCTTACCTCACCGACCTGATCGGGGTGCGCGTGGTGTGCCTGTATGAGGACGAGCTCGACAAAGTGGCCCGCTTGGTGTGCTCACATTTTGACGTGATGGAGGTCACTGACAAGGTGGCCGCTGTTGAGGGCACCGAAGCGTCGTTTGGCTACAAGGGTCTGCACCTGGATCTCAGGCTCAACGCCGCCCAGCGGGCCTTGCCCGAGCATGCCGCCTGCGCGGACCAGGCGTTCGAGTTGCAGGTGCGCACCATCATCCAGGACGCATGGAGTGTGCTGGACCACAAGATCAAATACAAAAAGTCGATTCCCGGCCAGCTCAAGCGCCGCATCAATGTGCTGTCGGCGCTGTTCGAGCTGGCCGACCGCGAGTTTCGCCAGATCCGGGATGCCACCGCAGCCGAATTGCTGCAGGCACCCGACGAAACCGCAGAAGTGCCCTCCGAAGCCGATGCGCAGGTGGCCCCAAAGACGCCGGCTGCGGGCAGCGAGCTCAACGCCTTCACCTTCCTGAAGATTGCCACCCATTTTTTCAAGGATTTTGAATTTGAACCCTATAAGGTGGACAGCTTTGTGGACGACATCCAGGGCTGGTCGCCCGGCATGACACGCGCCCGCTTCAATGCGCTGATGCGTGAAACCATCGCCGTGGTCAAACGCTATAAGTTACATTTTGAAGCACAAAACCCGCAGGCCAGCTTCAACCCCTATACGGTCATGCGCCACTGCCTGTATCTCAGTCACAACACAGCCTTCCGTCCAGCGCTGCGCAAGGTGGCCCGGGAAGCCTTCGAGGCCTGGTTGCAAGAGCAGGCGGATGCCTGATGGCGGGCAAGACAGCTGCATGACAAGGCCCAGACGCGGTTTGGCGGTGGCCCTTAGCTCTCGGCTTTGAAACACCATCAAATCAGCATCTAACCATGGTTTTATATGGAGTTGTTGCTATAATTTAAATAGCATTAAGAGTCCATTGAACTGCTGCCAAAAGAACGCAAGGCAGTCATCTGAGTGACTTGAAGTTGGTAGTTTCACTCCCTGCATTTGTAATCAGATGCTGTTATATTGCACTGCAACATAACCAGGTTTCACCCCATGCTCTACCAGATCTACGAAACCCAGCGCTCCCTGATGGAGCCCTTTGCCGAGTTTGCCCTGGCCGCCTCCAAGCTGTACAGCCATCCCGCGTCCGCCTTGAGCCAGACTTCGTTGGCACAGCGTGTTTCCGCAGGGTACGACCTGCTCTACCGCCTGGGCAAAGGCTACGAAAAGCCGGCCTTCGACATCCCGACGGTCGATGTCGACGGTGTGGGCGTGGCCATCCATGAGCGTGTCGAAATCAACAAGCCTTTTTGCGAGTTGCGCCGCTTCAAGCGCTTCACGGACGATCCGGCCACGCTCACCAAGCTCAAGGGCCAGCCCGTGGTGCTGGTCGTGGCGCCGCTGTCAGGCCACTACGCCACTTTGCTGCGTGACACCGTGCGCACCATGCTCAAGGACCACAAGGTCTACATCACCGACTGGCGCAGTGCCCGCCTGGTTCCCCTGTCCGAGGGCGCGTTTCACCTCGATGACTATGTCAACTATGTGCAGGAGTTCATTCGCCACCTGCAAGGCGTTTACGGCAACTGCCATGTGATCAGTGTGTGCCAGCCCACCGTGCCGGTGCTGGCGGCCGTCTCGCTGATGGCCAGCCGGGGCGAAACCACGCCGGTCACCATGACCATGATGGGCGGCCCCATCGATGCGCGCAAATCGCCCACCACGGTGAACAACCTGGCCACGAACCGCACTTTTGAGTGGTTTGAAAACAACGTGATCTACCGCGTCCCCGACAGCTTTCCGGGTGCCGGCCGTCGCGTGTACCCCGGTTTCCTGCAGTACACGGGTTTCGTGGCCATGAACCCTGACCGGCATGCCAGCAGCCACTACGACTATTTCAAGGACCTGATCAAGGGCGACGACGCCAGCGCCGAAGCCCACCGCAAGTTCTACGACGAGTACAACGCCGTGCTGGACATGGATGCGGACTACTACCTGGAGACCATCAAGACGGTGTTCCAGGACTACAACCTGGTCCACGGCACCTGGGACGTGCGCTCCCCCACTGGCAAGATCGAGCGCGTGCGCCCGCAGGACATCACCACCACTGCATTGTTCACGGTGGAAGGTGAGCTCGACGACATCTCCGGCTCGGGCCAGACCAAGGCGGCGCACGACCTGTGCACCGGTATCGTGCGCAAGGAGCAGCACCACCTGGAAGCCAAGGGTGCGGGCCACTACGGCATTTTCAGCGGCCGCCGCTGGCGCGAAATCGTTTACCCGCAGGTGCGCGCCTTCATCCAGCGTCACGAGAAAGCGCCCGCCAAGTCTTCCGCCCCTGCTGCGACCAGCGCGCCAGACCTGTCTGCCAGCACCGCCAAGGCACAAAGTGAGCCCCTGGCTGCTGCCCCGATTCCCGTGCAAGCCGTTGCCAACACACGCACGGCAGAAGCCCCTCGAACCGGCGCCAAGGGCGTGCCCTTGGTTACAGCGCCTCAGGCGCCAGCCCAGGCTGCGGCCCCAGCCGCGCCCGTGGCAAAGCGTGCGGGTTCTGTCCAGGCATCGGCCAAGGCCACAGCACCCAAAGCGGCCGCAGCCTCTGCGGTGGTCAAGCCAAAGGCCGTGCAGGCCGCCGCTTCCAGCCCACCCCCCGCCGGTGTGGCAACCCGGTGGGTGAAGCCAGAGGGCGCTACCGCCACCAGCACTGCTGCCACATCGGCTGCGGCCACCGGCGCCAAGCGGCCACCAGCCCGCAAGGCCTGATGCCGCGCTTGCAGCAGCAGCTGGCCGCGCTGGCAGAGCGCATCAATGCGGCGCTGCCGCAGACGCAGTGCACGCGCTGCGGTTACCCAGACTGCGCCAGCTACGCGCAGGTCATTGCCCAGGGGCAGGCCCCCATCAACCAGTGCCCGCCGGGCGGAATGCAAGGGGTCGCCCGGTTGGCCGCCATCACAGGCCATGCCGTTCGGCCCTTGAATCCCGACCATGGGCAGGAATCTTCCCGCGCGGTCGCCGTGATCGATGAAAACTGGTGCATCGGCTGCACCCTGTGCATCAAGGCCTGCCCGACCGATGCCATTGTGGGCGCCAACAAGCTCATGCACACCGTGATAGAGGCCCATTGCACCGGTTGTGAGCTGTGCCTGCCCGTCTGCCCGGTGGACTGCATCGCGCTGGAAAATGCCAGTGGCAGCGCCACCGGCTGGGCCGCCTGGACCCCGGTCCAGGCCGATGCTGCGCGCCAGCGTTACGCCGCACGCCAACAACGGCTGGCACAGCACCGCGCTGAGGCGCCAGAGCCGCAACCGCCGACGACGCCAGAGGCGGTACCTGAGCCCGGTGCCGCACCCATTCTTGCTGCCGACGCTGCCCTGATCGCGCCCGCCGCAACCCTCTCCCAGGCCCAAGAGGCGCGCCAAGCCGCCATCGCTGCAGCACTGGCTCGCGCCCGACAGCAGCGCAGCAAGACCGCGCAATGAGCTGTGCACTGCACAGCACGGCAGGCCGCAGCGGTCATGCCATCACCCATAATGCAGCCCCATGAATCCCCTGCTTTCCCACCTGCAGCCCTACCCTTTC
>DAOPUP010000081.1:0-8721 GCA_035350655.1 Acidovorax sp.
GCCACCTTCACGCCGGTGCGGATGCCGGGGTCCAGCCCCATCACCACGCGCGGGCCGGCGGGCGCTGCCAGCAGCAGGTCGCGCAGGTTGTCGGCAAACACCTTGATGGCCACCTTTTCGGCGTCGTCACGCAGCCGGGCGAACAGATCGCGCTCGGTCGACAGGCTCAGCTTCACGCGCCAGGTCCAGGCCACGCACTTGCGCAGCAGGTCGTCCGCCGGGCGGCCCGCGTGGCTCCAGCCCAGGTGCAAGGCGATCTTGCCTTCGGCCAGGCTGGGCTTGCCGGGTTCGGGTTCGATGGGAAGTACCAGCTTGGCTTCCAGAATCTCCAGGCCACGCCCCCGGAACACGGCCAGCGCCCGGTGCGAGGGCACGCGGCCAATGGGTTCGTCGTATTCGAAGTAGTCACGAAACTTCGAGACCTCGGGGTCGTTCTCGTTCTTGCCATCCACTTTTTTGCTGCGGAGCAAGCCCTCGGCCCACAGCCATTCGCGCAAGGATTGCACCAGCACAGCGTCTTCGGCCCAGCGCTCCGAGAGGATGTCGCGCACCCCATCGAGCACGGCGGGCACGGTGGAGAAATCAGCACCCGGCTTGCCATCGTCGAGCACCTCGGGCGGCCGGGTGAAGGCGGCCGCCTCCTGGGCAGGGTCCAGCGTGGGGTCGGCGAACAGCTTGTCGGCCAGCGGTTCGATGCCGAATTCGCGGGCGATCTGGCCCTTGGTGCGGCGCTTTTGCTTGAATGGCAGGTAGATGTCTTCGAGCTCCTGCTTCGTTGGCGCAGCGGCAATCGCCACGCGCAGCGCATCGGTCAGCTTGCCCTGCTCGTCAATGCTCTTGAGCACGGCCGCGCGCCGGTCTTCCAGCTCACGCAGGTACGACAGACGGGCCTCCAGCTCACGCAGCTGGATATCGTCCAGCCCGTTGGTCACCTCCTTGCGGTAGCGCGCGATAAAAGGCACGGTGGCTCCGCCATCGAGCAACTCGACGGCGGCCTTGACCTGCTGCTCGGTAATCCGGATTTCTGCGGCTATCTGCCGGACGATCTTTTGCATGGCGTTCTATCCTGCGGGGCACGTGGACGGGAAAAGCGGGCGAGTGTGCCACATGCCAGTCGCCCGGGCAGACCGACCGGGCCCGGTACCCGGCCCCTAAAAGATCTTTTTTTGATAGCTATAAGTGCTTGTAAATCAATGGCCATGGCCCGAAAACAGCACAAGAAATCTCACGCGACTGCCCCCTAGGGCCGCTGCCCCTCAGTGCGCCCTGCGCAGGCGCAGCGAACTGGACACCGCCGCCAGCACGGCAAAGGCGGCGGCCGCTGCCAGCGCAGTCCGCTCGCCGCCCCCATCGTGCGCCGGAAAAATCGAAAAAATGCCCGCCAGCATCACCGCGCCCAAGGTCTGCCCAGTCAGGCGCGCCGTGCCCAGCATGCCGCTGGCCGCGCCACTGCGGTGCAGCGGGGCCGAGGTGACGATGGTGTGGTTGTTGGGCGACTGGAATAGCGCGAAGCCAGCGCCGCACAAGGCCAGGCGCCAGACCATGTCGATGCTGGACGGATCGCTCGGCAACAGCGCCAGCAGAAGCAAGCCGCAGGCAAAAAACACCATGCCGATCCCGCCCAGCAGACCATCGGCGCAGCGGCCGATCAGGCGGCCCGCGATCGGTGCGGTCACCACCGTGGCTACAGGCCACGCAGTAATCAGCAGCCCCGCCTGCAGGGGGCTGCGGCCCAAGCCGTCCAGCAGCAGGAAGGGCAGCGCCAGAGAGGCCAGGGTTTGCGCACAAAACGCCCCCACCGACGAGGCCATGGACAACCCAAACACCGGAATGCGCAGCAGGTCCACCGGAAACAGCGGCGCCGCCTGGCGCCACTGGCGACGCAAAAACACCCAGCCCACCGCCCCACCGGCCGCCAGCAAGGCCCAGGCTTCGGGCGCAGCCCCGCCCCGTCCGGCGCCGCTGCTGGCGCCCAGCCGTTCGCCGCCAACAAAGATCAGCGTGAACATCAGCATGTTGAGCAGCACATCCAGAACCGCCAGGCGCGGCGGCGCTACGGCGCTGGGCGGGTTGAACGGCAGTGCGCGCCAACCCAACCACAGCGTGAAGCCACCCAGCGGCAGGTTGAGAGCAAACAGCCAAGGCCAGGACGCCACCGACAGAATGCCCGCTGCCACCGAGGGCCCGGCCACCGACGCCAGCGCCACGATCATGGAATTGATCGCCAGGCCGTGGCCCAATTGCGCGCGCGGGTAGGTCAGGCGCACCAGAGCGGCATTCACACTCATGATGCCGGCCGCACCCAGCCCCTGCAGGGCCCGCGCAACGATCAGCGTGCCCAGCGAATCAGCTTGCATGGCCCCCACAGAAGACACCGCAAACAGTGCCATGCCGACCAGATACACGCGCCGGTACCCCAGCCGCTCCCCCATCGACGCGAGCGGCAGCAGCATGACGAGCGTGGCGATCTGGTAGGCGTTGACCACCCAGATCGCATGGGCGGCACTGGCGTTGAGCCCGCGCGCAATGCCCGGCAGGGCCAGGTTGACGATGCTGCCATCGAGCACGGCCATCGTGATGCCCAAAATGATGACCAGCATGGAGCGGTTACGCGCTGGCTGGGGCAGCCCATCCGCCTGCGCACGGGCGGCCAGGACACCATCGTTGCCACGCTCCATCAGGAAGGACTCCACTGCATCGCGCGCGACTGTCGGCCCAGGCGCTCACCTCTGGCGGCAAGCACCGGCCCAACCATGGCAACGGTGAAGGGAAGGCGAGAACAAAACAGACCCGGGTTCCGGGCCATGGTCGTAGAACGGTAAGAATGCATGGTGTCTGATTGTCGCCAACTGCAAGACCTTCCTGCAGGCGCCCCGAACGCGGTCCTGTGCATCGCCACGGCCCTGCGCCCGGCGGCGACCGCCAGCAGATCAGTCCGTGCGCAACGCCATGCCGTTCGGCCCGGCTTGCCGGGATTGGCACAGGGCCAGATCGGCGCGCCGCACCAACGCCTGGGCCGTCTGCCCTGCTTCGGGCACCAGGCTCGCCACGCCCAGGCTGAAACCCAACTGCCCCAGAGGTGCGCCGGCATGAGGCAAGGCCAGGGCGCCCAGGGCGGCCTGGATGCGCTGGGCCAGGGCGGTGGCCTCTGGCATGCCGGTATCGGTCAGCAGCAACCCAAAGGCACCAGGGCCCCAGCGGGCTATCTGCTCGCCCTGCCCCCCGGGACACAACTGCACCAGCGTGAGCGCCAGCGTCTGCAGGCAGGCATCTGCGGCCAGCCGGCCATAGTGCGCGCTGAACTGCGGGAACTGGTCCACTTCGAGCAGGATCAGCGCCAGGGGCGTAGCCTTGCGCTGGCCCTGCTCCCAGGCACGCTGCAGCAGCTGTTCGAAATGGCGCTGGTTGCTGACGCCGGTGAGAACGTCGACCTGGGACAGTGCCTGCGCAGTGCGCTCGGACGCTTCCAGCGCCTGGGTGCGATCGCGCAGTTGCGCCTCCAGCGCGTCCACGCGGGCCTGCAGTGGGGCTGTCCAGCCGGGCCCTCGCGAGCGATCGTCCAGCAGGGGCACGGAAATGCCGCTGTGGGCAATCTTCCAGTCATCGCCCTCGCGCCGAAACACCAGCACCTGGCGCGCAATTTCGCGCGCCAGCGGTGAGCCGGGCGCTGGCAGATGGATGTGAAAGAAGGCCGTGACCATCACCACGTCGTCGCTGAGGTCCTGCAGTGCCAGATCCAGCATTTCGATGCCGATGCGCTCGGGCACCAGAGCAAAATCATGCCGCACCAGATCCAGCCAGTCGCTGCGGCGCGTGATCAGGCGATGGCCGCTGCCGGTGTAGCCACTGAAGTGGTCGCTGAAACGCTGCAGCAAACGCTCATCGCGGGCGGCATACATCTCGATGTATTCCTCGAACAGCAGGCGAATGAGTTGCTGGCGTTCCAGTGGCATGGGTACGAAATCCTCATGGGTGGGGCATATGCAGACCAGGCACTGCATGGCAAGCGGCGGGCAACGGCCCGGTGCGGCGGCAGGCGCCAAAGGCCCGGTTCACTGTAACACCCACACCGGTCGGCTCAGTCGGCGCGCAGGTCTGCGCGCAACTGGGCACCCAGCGCGGGCTTGTCGGCAAAGGGATCGGTGGGGTTGCGGGCCAGCAGGATGTCTTGCATGCGCGTCTGCACGGCCCCGATCGCCCGGGGATGGCTGTAGATGTAGAACTGGTTGGCCGCCACGGCGTCAAACACTTTCTGGGCCACTTCGGCGGCGGTCACCTTGCCGGCGCTGACGGCCTTGTCCATCATGGCCTGGCCGATGCGCTGGCTCCGGGTGGGCTGCTCGCCCGCCAGGCCGCCAGGGCGGTTGCGCTGGCTGTCATGGATGCCCGTGGGCACGAAATACGGGCACAGCACGCTGGCGCCTACCTGGTCGGTGACCAGCGCAAGATCCTGGTACAGCGTCTCCGACAGGCTGACCACCGCGTGCTTGCTCACGTTGTAGATGCCCATGTTGGGCGGCGCCAGCAAACCCGCCATGCTGGCGGTGTTGACGATATGGCCGCTCCACTGCGGGTCCTTCCGGGCGGACTCCAGCATCATGGGGGTGAACAGGCGCACGCCATGCACCACCCCCATGAGGTTCACGCCCAGCACCCACTCCCAGTCCTTGACGGAGTTCTCCCACACCAGGCCGCCCGCGCCCACGCCCGCGTTGTTGAACACCAGTTGGGGGGCGCCGAAGCGCTGCGCCACCTCTGCAGCCAGTTGCTCCATCTGGGTGGCGCTCGACACATCCACCCGGCGGGCAAGCACCTGTGCGCCTGCCGCCTGCATTTCGGCGGCGGCGGCATCGAGCGCGTCCTGCTGCACGTCCACCAGCACCAGGTTCATGCCCAGACGGGCGCCCATGCGCGCGCACTCCAGCCCGAAGCCCGATCCCGCGCCCGTCAGCACCGCCGTCTTGCCCGCAAAGTTATCGATCATGTGTGTGTCTCCTTCCGTTGTCTGCTTGTGAATAGGTGGGTACGGCTGAAACTGGCGCTGCCCGGGCCAGCGACCGCCGCGCAAGGGCTGCTTCGACGCACTGGTGGTGTCCCCCTTCCGCATCGCGCAGCGATGCCAGTGAAGGGGGAAGCGGCGCAGCCGCTCAGGGGGATGTCCTCAATACATAGCCGATGCGGGGAAAGTGCACCTGCACCGTGCCGGCACGCGGGTCGGTGCGGCGCAGGGTGTAGCGTGTGCGCGTGGCGGCGATGAGGGTGCCGGTGGTCGGCTCGGTGCCGAAGCTCTCGGCCGCCACCGTGACGTCGGTTCCCAGCGCGATGCCATGTTCGTCCTGAAAAATGCCATTCACCAGCGGCACGGGCTCAGCCCCCGCAGCCACCGTGATGGCGTCGGCCGCACTGAACTTTTCCATGCGGCCATGGCCCAGTGCTGCCACCCGGTCCATCCACTCCAGCACGGCCGGTGTGGCCTGGAAGATATCGGCCATCACCGGCACGCACTGGCGCGTGAACCACAGCGGGTGGTAGGCCGCAAAGTCGGCCACGCAGGGCTCTGCGCCGAACGTGAAGTCATGCTCTTCCACCATGTGCGCCAGGCGCCGCAGGTACGAGCGGTAGGCCGCCGTGGCATCGGCTGGGCGCAGGCGCGGCATGCCGGCGCTCATCTGGCGGCGGTCTTCGCCAAAGGCCTGGGCCGCCTCGGGCGCGGCATGGGCGAACAGCGCACGGGCACCGCGCGGCTGCAAGTTGTAGGCCATGGCGGCCCAGAACAGCGTGCTGTCAGCCCACTGGGCAAACACGCGCGCCACACCCTTGAGGTGGGGCGGATACAGCACTGGCTCGGGATGCTCGTGCTCCAGCACCTCGCAGATCAGCGCCGAGTCGCAGTAGATGTCGGCTCCAATCTGCAGGAATGGCGTCTTGCGATAGCCGCCCGTGAGGGCCACCACCTCGGGCTTGGGCGCGATGCTGGGAATGAGCACCGATTTCCACGGCAACTGCTTGAAACCCAGCACCAGCCGGATCTTTTCGGAAAACGGCGAGGCGGGGTAGTGGTGCAGGATCAAGGCAGTCATGGGCAATCTCCTGGTAAAAAACCGAAACCGGCGGGCTGGAACGGGCCAGACACCGCGCCACACTCAATGGGGGCGCCACAGCATCTCGATGTGGGGAATGCCATCTTCGAGGTACCGCTCGGACACCGCCGCAAACCCCAAGCTGCCGTAAAAACGCTGCAGATGCGCCTGCGCACTGATGCGCACCGCCCTGCCCGGCCACACCTCGTGGCAACGGGCCAGCCCTTGCACCATCAATGCGCGCCCCACACCGCCGCCACGCGCCTTGCGGGCCGTGACCACGCGCCCGATGGAAGGTTCGGGGTAGTTCACACCCGGGTCCACCACACGCAGGCAGGCCTGCAAGGCACCGGCATCGTCATACCCGAGCAAGTGCCATGCGTGTTTGTCGGCGCCATCGGGGTCCTGGTAGGGGCCCTGCTCCAGGATGAACACCTTGCAGCGCAAGGCCAGCGCATCGTGCAAGGCGTGCACACCCAGGTCGTCGAAACGGGCCCAGGTCCAGCGCAGTGCGGATGCCAAGGTGCCCATGCTCAGATCAGTTTCACCAATTGCTTGCCGAAATTCTTGCCCTTGATCAGGCCCAGAAAGGCATCGGGCGCAGCGGCAATGCCTTGTGCAATGGTCTCGCGCGGGCGCAGCTGGCCGGTGCCCACCAGGATCCCCAGCTCGTTCAGGGCTTCGGGCCAGACTTCCATGTGCTCGCTGACGATGAAGCCTTCGATCTTCATGCGGTTGATGAGGATCAGCGCCGGGTTGGCCATGGGCAATGGCGCGCCGTCATAGCCGGCGATCATGCCGCACAGGGCCATGCGGCTGAAGGCGTTCATGCGCAGCATCACGGCGTCCATGATCCAGCCGCCCACGTTCTCGAAATAGCCGTCGATGCCGTTGGGGCAGGCTTCCTTCAAGGCCTTGGACATGGCCCGCACGTCGCTGTGTTCCTTGTAGTCAATGCACACGTCAAAGCCCAGCTCTTCAACCGCGTACTTGCACTTCTCGGCACCACCGGCAATGCCCACGGCGCGGCAGCCGCGCGCCTTGGCCAGGGCCGCAAACGCGCTGCCCACGGCACCGGTGGCGGCACTCACCACCACGGTGTCACCTTCCTTGGGCGCAATGATTTTCACCAGGCCATACCAGGCCGTCACGCCAGGCATGCCCACGGCGCCCAGGTAGTGCGACAGCGGCACATGCGTGGTGTCCACCTTGCGCAGCGCGCCCACGGCGTTGCCATCGACCACGCTGTATTCCTGCCAGCCACCCATGCCCACCACCTTGTCGCCCACGGCATATTTGGGGTGCTTGCTCTCCAACACTTCGCCAACGGTGCCGCCAATCATCACTTCGCCCAGGCCCTGCGACGCGGCGTAGCTCTTGCTCTCATTCATGCGGCCGCGCATGTAGGGGTCCAGGCTGAGGAAATGGTGGCGCACCAGCACCTCACCCTCCTTGAGCGCGGGGGTGTCGGTGGCAACCAGCTTGAAGTTGCTGGCCACGGCTTCACCCTGGGGGCGGTTGTCGAGAACGATTTGTTGATTGCTTGGCATGAGAGCCTCCTTTTTACTACTATTTTGATAGCTAACAGCGCTTTACCATAAAGCGCCAGAGCCCGTTTTGATTCAAAAAACTGGTGCCGACACAGCGCTGCGCCCCGGCACGCCTCAATCGGTCGAAATGGCCCGCGGCCCCGCTGCGGCGTCGGCAGGCTGGCGCCGCACATACTTGAACGTGCCCGTGGCGTGGCTGCAAATGCGGCCTTGAGCGTCATACACCGTGCCTTCGGCAAAAGCCATGCTGGCGGTGCGGTGGATCAACCGCCCCTTGGCCACCAGCGGCCCACGCGCGGGCTGCATGAAACTGGTCTTCATCTCGATGGTGACCACGCCGAATTCGGGTGTGTCACTGCGCGCTGCCGTGGCCAGGGTCACGTCCAGCAAGGTCATTGATGCACCGCCGTGGGTTACGTCAAACGAATTCAGGTGCTCTGGGCGTGCCTCGTAATGCAGCTCCGACTCGCCCCCCGCCATGCGGTGCAGCGTGAAACCAAGATGGCTGACAAAGGGGATTTCGGCACCAAAATTCAACACAGGCAACTCCAGGGTTTACAAAAAGGCAGCAAGCATAGTCTTGCAAGGCTGATGTGGCCATATTGGGGGGCGACAGGGGCGGTTGGCCAGCACGGCGGCAACCTGCAGGACGGCAGCGTCCGGGCCATTCGGGCAGCCCGGCACACAACGGGCCGCCCCAAAAGCGGCGCCCTGCACGCTCATCCGCCCGTGACCACGCTCACGCCACCATCCACCGCAAGCCACTGGCCCGTGATGTGCTTGCCCGCATCCGAGGCATACAGGGCGCACAGACCCTTGAGGTCTTCGTCGTCGCCCAGCCGGCCCAGCGGGGCGTGGGCAGCCAGTGCCTCTTCGCCCATGGCCTTGAGGGTGCCCAGCGTCATCTTGCTGGGAAAGAACCCCGGGCAGATGGCATTGACGCGGATGTTGTACTTGCCCCATTCGGCGGCCAGCGCACGCGTGAAATTGATGACTGCGCCCTTGGAGGTGTTGTAGGCAATGGTGTTCATGCCAATCGGGTTGCCGCCCAGGCCCGCGATGGACGCCACGTTGATGATGCTGCCGCTGCG
>DAOPUP010000082.1:0-6746 GCA_035350655.1 Acidovorax sp.
GCGCGCCGGTGGCGGTCTTCTTGACCACGGGCATGCCCAGCTTGTCGAAGAAGATCTCGCCGAGCTGCTTGGGGCTGCTGAGGTTGAAGGGCTGGCCTGCAATCTCGTACGCCTCGGTTTCCAGCTGCAGGATGCGCTGGCCCAGCTCGTGGCTCTGCTGCGCCAGCGTGGGCGCATCAATCAGCACGCCGTTGCGCTCGATGCGGTACAGCGCCTCGCTGCTGGCAATCTCCAGTTCGTAGATGGCGCGCAGTTTGTCGTCGGCCTGCAGCAGCGGCCACAGCGCCAGGTGCACATCGAGCGTCTGGTCCGAGTCTTCGCACGAATAGGCCGCCGCCTTGTCCACCGGCACCTGGGCAAATGGGATCTGGTGCACGCCCTTGCCGCACAGGTCTTCGTAGCTGATGCCCTTGCGGCCGGTGTGGCGCTCGGCCAGGCTGGTGAGGTTGTGCGGCTTGTGCACTTCGAGCACATAGCTTTGCAGCATGGTGTCGTGCGCATAGCCCTGCACCTCGATGCCATGGTTGGCGAACACATGGCGGTCGTACTTGACGTGCTGGCCCAGCTTGGGGTGCTTGGGGTCTTGCAGCCAGGGTTTGAGGCGGGCCAGCACTTCATCCAGCGGCAGCTGCGCGGGGGCGTCCGGCCCGGCGTGGGCCAGCGGAATGTAGGCTGCCTCGCCGGGCTGCACGCTGAAACTGATGCCCACGATTTCGGCACGCATTTCGTCGAGCGAGGTGGTTTCGGTGTCCAGCGCCACGAGCTCGGCTTTGTGCAGGCGCTGCAGCCAGTGGTCAAAGTCGGTCCAGTTGAAGATGGTGTCGTACACCACCGGGCGGTGCTGCGCGGCCTCGGCCACGGGGCTGGCGGAATGGTCGGCGAACAGGTCGCCGCTTTCGCCCGGCATGGCCACCACGGGTGCGAGCTTGGCGGCTGGGGCCGATGCATCGCCCAGCGCGCGCGCCAGACCCTTGAAGCCGTACTGTTCATAAAAGTCCTTGAGCCGGGGCGCATCGGGCATGCCGATGGCGATGGCGTCGAGCCGGGGCAGGCCTTCGACCCAACCGTTCAGGTCGCAGTCGGTCTTGATGGTCAGCAGCTGGCGGCCCGTGGGCAGCCAGTCCAGAGCCTTGCGCAGGTTCTCGCCGGCCACGCCTTTAATTTTGTCGGCGCTGGCCACTACACCATCGAGAGATCCGTATTCCAGTAGCCACTTGGCGGCCGTCTTGGGGCCCACCTTTTCCACACCCGGCACGTTGTCGACCTGATCGCCCACCAGGGTCTGAAAATCCACCATCAGCCGCGCGGGCACGCCGAACTCGGCCTCCACGCCCGCCAGGTCGCGGCGCTTGCCGTTCATGGTGTCGATGATGGTGATATGTTCGTTCACCAGCTGGGCCAGGTCCTTGTCGCCGCTGCTCACAATCACCTCGATGCCCTGGCGCGCCGCCACCACGGCCAGGGTGCCAATCACGTCGTCGGCCTCCACACCGGGCACGTCCAGCACGGGCCAGCCCAGCAGGCGCACCACCTCGTGGATGGGCGGAATCTGCGTGCGCAGGTCGTCCGGCATGGGGCTGCGGTGCTGCTTGTATTCGGGATAGAGCGCATCGCGAAAGGTGGGGCCTTTGGCGTCGAACACGCAGACGGCGTAGTCGGCAGGCACCTCCTTGCGCAGCGCCTGCATCATGTTGATCATGCCGCGAATGGCGCCCGTGGCGGCGCTGGCCGGGTCGCCCGGCACGGCGCGCAGATCGGGCATGGCGTGAAAGGCGCGGTACAGGTAGCTGGAGCCATCCACCAGCAGCAGGGTCTTTTTGTCACTCATGCGGCGATTGTCACAGGAAGCCGCTGCCGCACCCGGTGGGCTCCACCCAGCGACGCGCCGCCTACAATGGCCCCATGCGCGCTGTTCACCTTTTTTTGCTGCTGGGCCTGACAGCCAGCCCCCTGCTGGCCCAGACCCCGCCCCCTGTTGCCCCGCAAGGCAATGCGGACCAACGCACGCAACTCGCCAATCCCGCGCCGCTGGACGGCCCCAAGAACCAGCGCACCGAGCGCATCCGCGTGGAAGACGAGGGCAGCCGCGTGAACGAACTGCGCGTGGGCGGCCAGACCCAGAGCATCACCGTGCAACCCAAGACGGGCGACATGCCCGAGTATGAAGTGCAGTCTCCCGACGGAGCGCGCAGCCGTGCCGGCAGCCGCAACGGCGCCGAAACCAACACCGCCCCGCGCGTCTGGAACGTGATCAAGTTCTGACCGGGCGCGCTGGCTGCTTTCCTTTCTTTTTTACTTTTCTGTATTTGCGCTGAGCGATGGCCGTTTTTACCGAAGTCTCGACGAATGAGGCGCGCGAACTGCTGCGCCGTTTGCAACTGGGTGACCTGGTGGCGCTGCGCGGCATCGAGGGTGGCATCGAGAACACCAACTATTTTCTCACCAGTGACCAGGGCGAGTTCGTGCTCACGCTGTTCGAGCGCCTCAGCGCCGAGCAGTTGCCGTTCTACCTGTACCTGATGAAACACCTGGCGCACCAAGGCATGCCGGTGCCCGACCCCCGACCCGACCAGAATGGCGACATCCTGCACAGCGTCTGCGGCAAACCGGCCGCCGTGGTGAACCGGCTGCGCGGCACAAGCCAGCTGGCGCCGCAGCCCGTGCACTGCGCGGCCGTGGGCCGTACGCTGGCACGCATGCACCTGGCAGGGCGCGACTTTGACCGGCACCAACCCAACCTGCGGGGCCTGTCCTGGTGGAACGACACCGTGCCCGTGGTGCTGCCGCATATTGGCCCCGAACAGGCCGCGTTGCTGCGCGCCGAGCTGGCCTACCAGAACCATGTGGCGGCGTCGTCGGCCTATGCGGCGCTGCCGCGCGGCCCGGTGCATGCCGACCTGTTCCGCGACAACGTGATGTTTGACGGCGACGAGCTCACCGGCTGCTTTGACTTCTATTTTGCGGGCGTGGACACCTGGCTGTTCGACCTGGCCGTGTGCCTGAACGACTGGTGCATCGACCTGGCCACGGGCGGCCATGACGCCACCCGCGCCGCCAGCATGCTCAATGCCTACCAGGCCGAGCGCCCCCTGACCGCGGCAGAACGCGAACTGCTGCCGGCCATGCTGCGGGCGGGCGCCCTGCGGTTCTGGATTTCCCGGCTGTGGGATTTTTACCTGCCGCGCGAAGCCTCCCTGCTCACCCCGCACGACCCTGCGCATTTCGAACGCGTGCTGCAAGGCCGCATTGCCCAGCCGGTGCACGCCTGAACCCCTTCAACCCGGTGCTTTTGCAGGCGCTGGGTTAAATTCGCCAGTGCCGCCCGGCTACTCCAGGCCAGGGGCCCTTCTCTGATTGTCAAAGCTGCTCCATGAAACTGCATATCGTCCCCGCAAGCACCGGCCTGGAATGGGTCAAGCTCGGCATCCGGGCGTTCTGGCGGCAACCCATGGCGCTGGCAGCCCTGTTTTTCATGACCATGGCGGCCATGTCGCTGGCCACCATGATTCCGCTGGTGGGCCCCGCCGTGGCGCTGGCCCTGCTGCCCTCGGCCACGCTGGCCATGATGGTGGCCGCCGCCGAGTCCGTGCAAGGCCGGTTTCCCACGCCGGCCGTGCTGCTGGTGGCCTTTCGCACCGGGCGCCAGCGCCTGCGCGACATGCTGGTACTGGGGGCGCTGTATGCGGTGGGCTTTCTGGCGGTGATGGGCCTGTCGGCACTGATTGACGGTGGCGAATTCGCGCAGGTCTACCTGGGCGGCGCCCCGCTCACCCGCGAGATGGCCGAAACCCCCGCCTTCCAGGGCGCCATGTGGCTGTCGATGCTGCTGTACCTGCCCCTGTCGCTGCTGTTCTGGCATGCACCCGGCCTGGTGCACTGGCATGGCGTGCCGCCAGTGAAAAGCCTGTTCTTCAGCATCGTGGCCTGCCTGCGCAATTTTGGCGCCTTCACGGTCTATGGGTTGGCCTGGATGGGCGTGTTTCTGCTGGGCGGCCTGGTGATCAGCCTGGTGGCGGGCCTGCTGGCCGTGGGCGGGCTCACCTCGGTGGTGGGCGGCATCATGGTGGGCGCGGCCATGATGATGGCGGCCATGTTCTTCACCTCGGTGGTGTTCACTTTCCGTGATTGTTTCGAACCACCCGAAAAGCCCGAGCTGCAAGCCCCGCACGGCAATCCGTCCGATGCGGCACCGGGGCCTGGCGGCACGGTGTAACGAGCGCGCGGCGGGGCAGCCGGCCCCAAGGCTGCGGCAGCAAGCGCCAGTGCAGCCCTTGCCAACGCCCTGGGCCGCGTACCGCGTGCCCTGCCCCATCGTTCGCACACGGTACAGCACGCATCCAGCGCAAGAGCCGCCCGGTACGGTGGCCGACTGGTGCCTGCGCATGGCTTCCTGGCAGCCTCTGCCGCCCTGTGCGGCGTGACAGACACACTGCCTGCGCAGTGCATATACCGCGCGTTAAAACCCGCTGCGGATGACAGTTTGTCACGCAACCGTCAAACGTCTGTCACGGGGCATTTCTAGTATCTGCGGCTGGAAGCAGCACTCTGCCCCGGCACAGCCACACCCGTGGCCGGCGGTGGCATGCGAAGGCTCTCTCTGCTTGTCCGCACACCAACCTGGAAATCTCCCCAAAATGACCCAACCGACGATGCCCACCCGCCGCAAAGCCCTGCAACTGTTGGCCGGCGTTCCGATGCTTCCGCTGGGCGCCAGCGCTTCAGCCGCCCTGCTGACTGCCTGCGGTGGCAGTGACGACCCCAGCTATGTTTCTGCCAGCTTCACGTCGATGGCTGCGCCCACGCTGGCCAATGCAGCGGCCATGGCCACCACGACCGTGGGCTCCACGCTGAACATCAAGTTCAGCGACGACTCGGTGCGCTCGTACCAGCTGGCCTACCAGCCCTTCTTCGTGACGGGCGACATGGTCTCTGACGGAAAAGGCGGCACGACCCTGTCGGGCGGCTACTACGACATCAACAACAAGCCCATCATCGACGCCACGGTGCCAGGCAAGGAGCGCCATTACTTCTCCGACGCACCCGATGGCACCTCGCTGCTGACGGTGGCCAACCCCACGGTCACCGGCCTCAAGGGCAAGGCCGTGTTTGCCGTGGTGCAGTTTGAATACACCACCTGGGCACAAGATGGCAAGACCGGCATGTACGGCAAGCTGCCCTCGCCCATCGCCGTGCTGACGCTCGACCAGGACCAGGCCACCGGCAAACTGAGCCTGGTGAAATACCACAACGTGGACACCTCCAAGGTGCACGGCCTGTGGATCACCTGCGGTGCCAGCATCTCCCCCTGGGGCACGCACCTGTCGAGCGAAGAGTACGAGCCCGACGCTTTTGCCGCCCGCAGCGCCAACTTCATGGACGACTTCAGCAAGAACCTGTATGGAGATGCCACCAAGGCCAACCCTTACAACTACGGCCACATGCCCGAAGTCACGGTCAATCCAGACGGCACCGGCAGCATCAAGAAGCATTTCTGCATGGGCCGCATCTCGCACGAGCTGGTGCAGGTCATGCCCGACAATCGCACCGTGCTGATGGGCGATGACGCCACCAACGCCGGCTATTTCGTGTTCGTGGCCGACAAGGAAAAAGACCTGTCGTCCGGCACACTTTACGTGGCCAAGGTAGGTAGTGGCTTCTCCATCGATCCCAAGGTCGGCACGGCTGCCCCGCTCACCTGGATCAAGATGGGCTCGGCCACCAGCGCTGAAATTGAAAAGCTGGCCAGCACGCTCAAGCCCACGGACATCATGACCATGGTGAAGGCGGACCCGAACGACGCCAGCTACACCAAGATCGTCGCCAACGGCAAGACCGAGTGGATCAAGATCAATGCCGGCATGGAAAAGGCCGCCGCTTTCCTGGAAACCCACCGCTACGCCGCCTACCTGGGCGCCAGCACGGGCTTCTCGAAGATGGAAGGCACGACTGTCAACATCAAGGACAAGGTGGCCTACTCTGCCCTGCAGAATTGCCGAGACTCCATGGTGGCCGGCAACGCGTCGAACGTGCCTGGCAATGGCATCTCCATCCCCAAGGCCCTGAATGCCGGCGCCGTCATGGCGCTCAACCTCAAGGGTGGCCAAAAGGACACGGCGGGCGTTGCAATCAACAGCGAGTGGATGCCTGTGGACACCAAGGCGCTGCTGGCCGGTGAAGACATCACCGCCGATGCCCTGGGCAACACCGCCAACCCGAACAACATCGCCAACCCCGACAACCTGAAGTTCTCGGAAAAGATGCGCACCCTGTTCATCGGCGAAGACAGCGGCCAGCACGTCAACAACTTCCTGTGGGCTTACCACATCGACACCAAGCAGCTCTCGCGCGTCATGTCGATCCCTGCGGGCGGCGAAGCCACCGGCCTGCACGCCGTGGACGAGATCAACGGCTGGACCTACATCATGAGCAACTTCCAGCACGCCGGTGACTGGGGCGGCATCCACAACGTGGTCAAGGGCCAGCTCGATCCGCTGATCAATGCCAACTACAAGAACAAGTCTGGCGCCGCAGTGGGCTACCTCACGGGCACGCCAACCCAGATGAAGCTGGGCTGATCCGCTGACCAGATACGGGCATGCGCTGCATGCCTTGCACGCAAAAGGCGGGGCCAAAAGCCCCGCCTTTTTTCATGGGCGCAGCACCGCAAGGGGCTACAGCCAAGCGCAGCAGTGGGGCACCATGGCTAATGAATTCAGCAGAAATAGGGCGATAGCCCAATCAATTCA
>DAOPUP010000082.1:6846-8669 GCA_035350655.1 Acidovorax sp.
CGGTGCAGGTGCGCGCGGTCGTCCACACTGGAGAAGACAACGGCAAACACGATGCCCAGCGCCGCGCCCAAAATGGTGTCGAGCACGCGCTCGACCGGCATGCTCGCGACCACCGCGGGCGATGCCAGGTACGTCATGAGCAGCGCCATGGGCGTCACGGTGATCTGGCCAAGCGCGTAGTTGTAGCCAATGATCACCTCGGTCAGAAACTGGAACAGCACGATCGCAGCCACCACCACCCAGAACGAAGGCTGCTGCGCCAGCATGGCCCAGACGATGAAGGAACCCACGACGGTCCCCGCCATGCGCTGCAATGCGCGGTTCATGGTGACATGCAGGTGCCCGCCCTGCATCACCGACACCGCACCAATCGCCGCCCATGCCGGGTGGTGCCAGCCGGCCATGAAGGCAATCCAGGCCGCCAACCCGGCACATGCGGTGATGCGCACGGCGGCAATCCACTGGTGCGACCAGGGGGGCACATGCACGGGCGGCAAGCGCAAGGCCTTGAGCTCAGGGGCGCGCCACCGGTCCGTCACCAGGCAAGTCCCTGCCGCCATCACGCCACCGAAGAGCGTGGCCAGCAACCGGGCCAGCACCTCGGCGCCACCGTCCACGGGGTGGTAGGCCGCCCCGGCCGCAAACACGATGATCACGGCCCCGGGCCCGCCCAGGCCCCACCACGACACCGCCACGGTGGACGCGCCGGCCACCAGGGCCAGCGCCAGCACCATCATCCACGGCAGCGCGCCAGCCCACGATGCGAGCGAGGGCACCAGCACCCCCAGCGCCAGCAGCAGCGCACAGATCACGACGATGCGCATGCGCCGCTGCACCGTGGAAAAGCGCCCGAACAGGGCCGCCAGCGCACCGATCGAGGCGAACCCCACCATTTCGGGCCAGGGCGAGAAATGCGTGACCACGATCGCCAGCAGCACGGCCAGCGCAGACTGAAAGCCCGCAATGGCAAAGATGCGCAGCGAAGGCGGCGCGCCCAGGGCCATGCTCTCCCGCCACTGCGCCGGGCTCACCAGATGGCGCGCCGATGCGCCGTGCGTGGCACTGCGCTGGCGCCGGGGCTTTTGGGACGAATCGCCGGGTTCAGGCATGGAGGTCTTCATGGCAGGCGAGGGGCGCGTTCACTCCACCACCGTCAGCTTGGCCACGGAGAGCGCCAGCCACTTGGTGCCGTGGCGCGGAAAGCTGACCTGGGCGCGCGCATCGTCCCCGGTGCCTTCGATGGCCAGCACCTTGCCCTCGCCGAACTTGGTGTGGAACACGGCCAGGCCTGCGCGCAGACCGTGGGACGGCGCCGCCTTCTGCACCGGCACCGGCGGGCTGGCAAAGGTCTCTGATTTGAAGCCAAATTGACCTCTAGTGCTTGAAGGATATGAACCATTAGCTCCTGAATTAGGAGCAAAAGAACCAAAGCCCTGCTGCTTGGGCGTGATCCACTTGAGCGCGGCCTCGGGCAGTTCGTCGAAGAACCGGCTCTTGACGTTGTAGCGCGTCTGGCCGTGCAGCATGCGCGTTTGCGAGTGGCTCAGATACAAGCGCTTGCGGGCGCGGGTGATGGCCACATACATCAGGCGGCGCTCTTCCTCCAGGCCATCGCGGTCACTGGCAGAGTTCTCGTGCGGGAACAGGCCTTCTTCCAGCCCACCGATGAACACGCCGTCAAACTCCAGGCCCTTGCTGGCGTGCACGGTCATGAGCTGCACCGCGTCCTGCCCGGCCTGGGCCTGGTTGTCACCGGCCTCCAGTGCGGCATGCGTCAGAAAGGCAGCCAGGGGCGAGAGGGTTTCGCCGGTGTCGATGTCCAC
>DAOPUP010000083.1:0-8576 GCA_035350655.1 Acidovorax sp.
ACGTGCCTGCCGACCTGATCGAAAAAGAGCGTTCGGTGGCGGCTGCCAAGGCGGCTGAAGACAAAGCCAAGGCCGAAGCCGAAGGCAAGCCTGTGCAGTCCGATGAAATCGTGACCAAGCGCATCGAAGGCGGTGTGCAGAAGTACCTCAAGGAAGTTTCGCTGTTCAATCAGGTCTTTGTGAAGGCTGCGGACGGCAAGCAGACCGTCGAGCAGATGCTTAAGGCCACCAACACCACGGTCAAGGGCTTTACGCTTTACGTGGTGGGCGAAGGCATCGAGAAGAAGGTGGACGACTTTGCCGCTGAAGTGGCCGCCCAGGTCGCTGCCGCCAAGGCCGCTGCCTGATCGTTCCCTGCAACCGTCCCCACCAAAGCCCTGCACCACTTACCGGAGAAATTTCCCATGACCCACGCTGCACCAGCCCACAAGCGCATCCTGCTCAAGCTGTCTGGTGAGGCGCTGATGGGGGATGACGCCTTCGGTATCAACCGCGCCACCATCGTCCGCATGGTGGAGGAGATCGCCGAAGTGACCCGCCTGGGTGTCCAGGTGGCGGTGGTGATCGGTGGGGGCAATATTTTCCGTGGTGTGGCGGGCGGCTCGGTCGGCATGGACCGCGCCACGGCCGACTACATGGGCATGCTGGCCACGGTGATGAACGCGCTGGCCCTGGCGGATGCCATGGACAAGCAGGGCCTGGTGGCCCGCGTGATGTCGGCCATTGCCATCGAGCAGGTGGTCGAGCCCTATGTACGCCCCAAGGCTTTGCAGTACCTCGAAGAGGGCAAGGTCGTTGTGTTTGCAGCAGGCACGGGCAACCCGTTCTTCACCACCGATACTGCAGCCGCCCTGCGCGGGGCCGAGATTGGCGCAGAGGTTGTTCTCAAGGCCACCAAGGTGGACGGCGTTTATACTGCCGACCCCCATAAAGACCCCACGGCAACGCGCTACACGAAACTCAGTTTTGACGAGGCGATGTCCCGCAACCTGGGCATCATGGATGCGACGGCCTTTGCCCTGTGCCGCGACCAGAAGTTGCCTGTGCGTGTGTTTTCCATCATCAAGCATGGCGCGCTGAAGCGGGTGGTGATGGGTGAAGACGAAGGCACATTGGTTTATGCCTGACCACCAGGCTCTGCCTGCCGCCTGCCCCGAGGAGAAACAATGACGATTGCCGATATCAAGAAAAACGCCGAAGCCAAGATGGACCAGTCCATCGCAGCGTTCAAGAACAACCTGCAGAAGATTCGCACTGGTCGTGCCAATCCGGCCTTGCTCGATACTGTGCAGGTGGAGTACTACGGATCCTTTGTGCCGTTGAGCCAGGTCGCGAATGTGGCCCTGCTGGATTCACGCACCATCAGTGTGCAGCCTTGGGAAAAGGGCATGGGTGCCAAGATCGAAAAAGCCATTCGCGAAAGCGATCTGGGCTTGAACCCCGCATCGATGGGCGACCTGATCCGCGTTCCCATGCCGCCGATGAGCGAAGAGCGCCGCAAGGAAATGACCAAGCTGGCCCGCAATGAAGGCGAAAGCGCCAAGATCGCCGTGCGCAACCTGCGCCGCGATGCCAATGAATCCGTCAAGAAGCTGGTCAAGGACAAGCTGGCGTCGGAAGACGACCAAAAGCGTGCTGAAACCGAGGTGCAGAAGTTCACTGACAGGCACATCGCCGAGATCGATTCGCTGGTGGCCGGCAAGGAACAGGACATCATGGCGGTCTGAGGCTCCATCGACGGGTCTGATCGTTCTACATGTCATTACCGCTGGTGGTGCCACACCACATTGCCATCGTCATGGATGGCAACGGCCGCTGGGCTACGCGCCGCTTCTTGCCGCGCTTGGCGGGCCACAAGCAAGGGGTTGATTCACTGCGCCGCTGCGCCCGCGCCTGCGTTGAGCGCGGCGTTGCTGTGTTGACCGTGTTTGCGTTTTCTTCCGAAAACTGGAACCGTCCCGCCGATGAGGTCTCTGGTCTCATGGAGTTGCTGGCGATGGCGTTGGCGCGTGAAGTGCCGCAGCTCAAGAAAGACGGTGTCCGTCTGTACTTCGTGGGCGAGCGCGCCGGTCTCTCGCCCAGGGTGTGCGCGGGTCTGGAGCAGGCGCAGATCGCCACCGCGCAAAACACCCGCCTGGTGCTCAACGTGTGTTTCAACTATGGCGGCCGCTGGGACATCGCCCAGGCCGCCGCATCGCTGGCGGCACGCGGCGAGCCGATCACCGAGGCCAGCCTGTACGGTGCGATGAGCCTTGCGCATGTGCCCGACCCGGACCTGGTGATCCGCACCGGAGGGGAAATGCGGATCAGCAACTTTTTGTTGTGGCAGGCTGCATACTCCGAGTTGTTCTTCAGCGACCGGCTGTGGCCGGATTTCGACGAGTCGGCACTGGACGAAGCCATTGCCGCCTTCAGTGCACGTGAGCGCCGCTTTGGCAAAACCTCTGAACAAATCCTGACCGCGCATCCTGTACCGGTGCACGGCTGAAAGGGCCCCATGCTTTTACAGCGCGTCATCACCGCTCTGGTCCTGCTGGCCATTTTGCTGCCCGCGCTTTTTTATCCCTCCACGGTACCGTTCACGCTGGTCGTGCTGGTGCTCATGGCTGCCGGGTCATGGGAATGGGGGCGCCTGTGCGGCCTGGGGCAGACCGGCTCGCTGGCCGTGGGCGCCGCCTGCGTTGCCCTGTGTGCTGCGTCCTGGGCGCTGGGCTGGGTGGAGCGGCCCCTGACCGCCCTGTGGATCGTCGGTGGCAGCCTGTGGGTTTTGTGTGCGGCCTGGCTGCTGCGCGCCGGTGTGCCGGGCTGGGCGCGCATTCCTGCCGCCGTGCGTCTGGTGGCCGGGGTGCTCGCGCTCTGGCTGGCATGGCTGGCCGTTGTGCAGGCGCGCCACCTGGGCGTCAATTTTCTGCTATCGGTGCTGGTGCTGGTGTGGGTGGCCGATATCTTTGCCTATTTCGCAGGCCGTGCTTTTGGTTTGCGCTTTACCAAGAACAAGCTGGCGCCCTCCATCAGCCCGGGCAAGAGCTGGGAAGGTGTCTGGGGTGGACTGGCGGGCGTGGTCGTGCTGGCGTTTGCCTGGGTCGCAGCCGATGCCCATTGGCAGGCCACCGTGCCCAGTTTTTACAGCCGCCTGGCGCAACAGGGGGGCTGGCTGCTGTTGATTTCGGTCCTGTTCATGGTCGCCATGAGCGTGGCCGGTGACTTGGTGGAGTCGCTGATCAAACGCAGTGCCGGCGTGAAAGACAGCAGTGGCCTGCTGCCTGGGCATGGCGGCGTGCTGGACCGGGTGGATGCCCTGTTGCCCACACTCCCCCTGGCCTTGATGTTGACCCGCCTGACAACACCTCTATGAAACAACGACTCACTGTTCTGGGCTCCACAGGCTCGATTGGCACCAGCACGCTCGACGTGGTGGCCCGCCACCCTGACCGGTTCGAGGTGTTTGCCCTGAGCGCCGCCACCCAGGTGGACTTGATGCTGGCGCAATGCGCCCAATTCACGCCCCGTTTTGCCGTGATGGCGAGTGCCCCCCATGCCCGCCTGCTGGCCGAAAAAATCAAGGAAAATGGGCTTGAGACCACCGTTCTTCAATCACTGGATGCTCTTGAAATGATAGCGTCCAGTGACGAGGTCGATACGGTGATGGCGGCCATTGTCGGGTCGGCAGGGCTGGCGCCCTGTCTGGCTGCGGCATGGGCCGGAAAACGCCTGTTACTGGCCAACAAAGAGGCGCTGGTGGTCGGTGGCGACGTGTTTCTGGATGCGGTGCGCGAAGGGGCGGCCACGTTGCTGCCGATCGACAGCGAGCATTCGGCCATTTTCCAGTCCCTGCCCGAAGATCCCGCCACCTGGAGCCAGCGGGTCGAGAAAATCATCTTGACCGCCTCCGGCGGGCCGTTTCGCACCCGCCCCCCCGATTCGCTGCGCGATGTCACGCCCGAACAGGCCTGTGCCCATCCCAACTGGAGCATGGGGCGCAAGATTTCGGTGGATTCAGCCACCATGATGAACAAGGCACTGGAGGTCATCGAAGCGCGCTATCTGTTTGGCCTGGCGCCGTCGCAACTCGAAGTGGTGATCCATCCTCAGAGCATCATCCACTCCATGGTGCAGTACCGAGACACTTCGGTGGTGGCGCAGCTGGGTACCCCGGACATGCGGGTGCCCATCGCTTATGGACTGGCATGGCCTGAGCGGGTTGAGTCAGGAGCTGCGGCGCTGAACTTCCATGCACTCTCGGCCATGACCTTCGAGGCCTTGGGCGACCATGGACATCGTGACCGGTTTCCTGGCTTGCAGCTGGCTTGGGATGCCCTGGCGGCACCGCAGGGCACCACGGCCGTCCTGAATGCGGCCAACGAGGTGGCGGTGGCGGCTTTTCTGGAGCGCCGCATCCGTTTTGACCAGATTCATCACCTCAATCTGGCAACTTTGGCGGCGCTCTCGCCCTCCAATCCCGACTCGCTGCATGCCCTGCTGGACCTGGATGCCCAGGCGCGCAGTGTGGCCGAGCAGGCGGTCGGCCGTCTGCCCGCCTGAATGCGCTTGACCCACGGAACCTTCCCATGCTGCTGACCCTTGTTGCTTTCGTTGTGGCCCTGGGCTTGCTGATCGCCGTGCACGAGTACGGGCATTACCGCGTGGCGGTGGCCTGTGGCGTCAAGGTACTGCGGTTTTCGGTGGGTTTTGGCAAGCCCCTTCTGCGCTGGCAGCCCAAGGGTTCATCCACCGAGTTTGTGCTTGCTGCGTTCCCGCTGGGCGGCTATGTGCGCATGCTTGATGAGCGCGAAGCGCCTGTGCCCCAGGCCGAGCGCCACCTGGCCTTCAATGCGCAGCCCCTGCGCTCGCGTGCTGCCATCGTGGCGGCAGGCCCTGTGGCCAACCTTCTGCTGGCGGTGCTGCTGTATTCGGTGGTGAACTGGAGCGGTGTCCAGGAACCCAGGGCGCTGCTGGCCAGTCCGGTGGCGGGCTCGGTGGCGCAGGCGGCAGGATTGCGCGGTGGAGAGCTCGTGCACAGCGCGGCCCTTGGTTCCGGTGATCTGGAGCCCGTGCGTTCTTTTGAGGACCTGCGCTGGTTGTTGACCCGCGGCGCGCTGGAGGGTGAAAGCGTCCGGCTTGAAGTCGAGGCTCCAGCCGGTGGCCGGCGCCGTGAGGTGTTGCTCGACATGGCGCAGATGGACACGCGCGATGCCGATGCGCAGCTCTTTCGCAAGGTGGGGCTTCTGGGCCCTTGGACCAGGCCGGTGCTGGGCGACATCATGCCCGGCGGCGCTGCTCAGCGTGCTGGGCTGCGCCAGGGCGATGTGGTGCTGAAGATTGGTGCCGTGGAGGTCGTGGACGGCCAGCAGCTGCGCGAGCTGATTCGCCAGTCCGTGCGCGCCGGGGCGGCCGTGGCGCAGCCCTGGCGCATCGAGCGCGGTGGGCTGCAGATGCTGGTGGACGTGATGCCCGATGTCCAGAAAGACGCAAACGGCGGTGCAGGCCGCATTGGTGCCTACGTGGGTGCGCCACCCGAGTTCGTCATCGTGCAGCACGGTCCGGTGGAAGGTCTGTGGAATGGTGTGGTGCGCACCTGGGATGTGTCCGTCCTGACGCTGCGCATGATGGGGCGCATGGTGGTGGGCGAGGCCTCCCTGAAAAATCTCAGTGGCCCCTTGACGATTGCAGACTATGCCGGTCGCTCGGCCAGCATGGGTTTTACGCAGTATCTGGTGTTTCTGGCGCTCATCAGTGTGAGCCTGGGCGTGTTGAACCTGCTGCCTCTGCCGGTCCTCGATGGGGGGCACCTGATGTATTATCTTTGGGAGGGTGTGACGGGCAGGAAGGTGTCGGATGCGTGGATGGAGCACCTGCAGCGCGGTGGCGTTGCGGTTCTTCTTCTCATGATGTCCATTGCCCTGTTCAACGATATCACCCGGCTCTTTGGCTAACCTTTTTGCCGCATTCCCCAGCGTGGTGCGGCTTCCGCTTCATTCATGAAAAATCACATCACTCGCCTGGGCGTGCGCACCGCATCGGCCGTTGCAGCCTTGGTTTTGGTCGCCAATGCGGCCTGGGCACTGGAGCCGTTCAAGGTGCAGGACATTCGGGTGGAGGGGCTGCAGCGCGTGGAGCCCGGCACCATTTTCGCGTCCATGCCACTGCGGGTGGGGGATGACTACAACGATGAAAAGGGTGCTGCCGCCATCCGGGCCTTGTTTGGTCTGGGGCTGTTCAAAGACGTGCGGCTTGAGGCCACCGGCAACGTGCTGGTCGTGGTGGTGGAAGAGCGCCCCACCATCGCCGATGTGGACTTTGCGGGTACCAAGGAGTTCGACAAGGAAGCTCTCAAGAAGAGCATGCGCGATGTGGGGCTGACCGAAGGGCGCCCCTACGACAAGGCGCTGGCCGATCGCGCAGAGCAGGAACTCAAGCGCCAGTACATCAACAAGAGCCTTTACGGCGCCGAGGTGGTGACCACCGTGACGCCCATCGAACGCAACCGGGTCAACCTCACCTTCACGGTGGTGGAAGGCGAGCCGGCTCGCATCAAGGAGGTGCGCATTGTCGGCAACAAGGCGTTCAGCGAGTCCACGCTCAAGGGCCTGTTCGATCAGGATACCGGTGGCTGGCTGAGCTGGTACACCAAGTCGGATCGCTATGCCCGCGCAAAGCTCAATGCCGATCTCGAAACGCTGCGTTCCTACTATCTGCAGCGTGGCTACCTGGAGTTTCGCGTGGACTCCACCCAGGTGGCCATCTCGCCCGACAAGCAGGACATCTCCATCGTGGTCAATGTGACCGAAGGCGAGCGTTTCGTGGTGTCGGGGGTCAAGCTCGAGGGCAATTACCTCGATCGTGACGACGAGTTCAAATCGCTGGTCACCATTCGACCGGGTGAGCCCTACAACGCCGATCAGGTCACCGAAACCACCAAGGCCTTTTCCGAGTATTTTGGGCGCTTCGGTTTTGCATTCGCGCGCGTCGAGGCAGTGCCCGACATTGATCGCGACAACAACCGCGTGACCTTGGTGCTGCAGGCCGAGCCTGCCCGTCGGGCGTATGTACGGCGCATCAATGTGAGTGGCAACAACCGCACCCGTGATGAAGTCGTGCGCCGAGAATTCCGGCAGTACGAGGCCTCATGGTATGACGGCGAAAAGATCCGTTTGTCGCGGGATCGCGTGGACCGGCTGGGTTACTTCACCGAAGTGGGAATCGAAACCCAGGAAGTGCCCGGCTCTCCGGACCAGGTCGACCTGGTGATCAATGTGGCCGAAAAACCGACCGGGTCGCTGCAGCTGGGGGTTGGCTTCTCCAGCGCTGAAAAGGTGGCCTTGTCCTTTGCCATCAAGCAGGAAAACGTCTTTGGCTCCGGCAACTACCTGGGGGTGGATGTAAACACCAGCAAGTACCGCCGTACCTTGGTGTTCAGCACCACCAATCCGTATTTCACCCAGGATGGCATCTCGCGCACGCTGGACCTCTACTACCGCACCGACAAGCCTTACCAGGACCAGGGCGGCAATTACCAGCTGGTCACCACGGGGGCTTCCGTGCGCTTCGGGGTGCCTTTCAGCGAAACCGACACCGTATTCTTTGGCGGCGGCTTGGAGCAGACCAAGATCAAGGCGGGCACCAACATTCCGGCGGCCTACCTGGCGTATGCAGACACCTATGGCTACAGCAGCAGCTCCATTCCTCTGACCATCGGCTGGTCGCGTGATGGTCGCGACAGTGCGCTGGCGCCGAATTCGGGTCGCTACCAGCGACTCAATTCCGAATGGTCTGTGGCGGGCGACGCGCGCTACGTGCGGGCGAACTACCAGTACCAGCAGTACATTCCGCTGAACAAGCGTTTCACGGTGGCCTTCAATGGCGAATTCGGTTATGGCAAGGGCATGAACGGTCGGCCGTTCCCGGTGTTCAAGCATTTCTACTCCGGTGGACTGGGTTCGGTGCGTGGTTTCGACCAAGGCACATTGGGGCCGCGCGATGTCACGGGTGCGTCGCTCGGTGGTCCCAAGAAAGTCACGCTCAATGCCGAGCTGATCGCACCCTTTCCAGGGGCTGGCAATGACCGCACGCTGCGCGTGTTCACCTTCATGGATGTGGGCAATGTGTACGGCGAGAATGACCAGATCAGTTTCAGCGACATGCGCGCTTCTGCGGGGGTGGGTCTGAGCTGGATTTCACCCCTGGGACCGCTGCGTATTGCCTTTGCCCAACCCGTGCGCAAATTCGCAGGCGATAAAATCCAGAAACTTCAATTCCAGATCGGTACGTCCTTCTAATGAAATCACTTTCCCGCCATTTCACCTTGGCCTTGCTGCTGAGCACATTGGCCGTTGCTGCCCCTGCATTGCAGGCCCAAGAATTCAAAGCCGGTTTCGTGAACACGGACCGCATCTTCCGTGAAGCCACCACCGCCAAGGCGGCCCAGGCCAAGCTTGAGCAGGAGTTCTCCCGTCGTGAGAAGGAGCTCCTGGACATGGGCAACACCTTGAAGACGGCCACCGAAAAATTCGAGCGTGAAGCGCCCACCATGGCCGAAAGCCAGCGCACCACGCGCCAGCGCCAGCTGGTGGACCAGG